>NZ_LZML01000095.1:0-29814 GCF_001665695.1 Nocardia sp. 852002-51101_SCH5132738
ATACCGCGCCCGCCGCAGCCACTACCAGCGACGATCCCAACCCACACCATGACCGCCAAGTCCGGCTGGAGTACTAGCCAAGGCCATCCACGTCCTTCAGAACCACGAACTCCAGCCCCGAACGAGGATGAAATGGGCTCAGTGTGTACAGGCGAGGAAGGCGTAGCTGGAATGGACATCCAAGACGTCTCTCCTAGTTCCTTGCTTGTCAGTTCCGTGCTGCAGACAGGTATCAGCGGACTATTTGCCGAGAAGGGCCGCGTCGACGCCACCCACAGCTGTGACCTTCCAATTCGAGTTCTTGTCAACCGTCACGGTGTACGTAACGGCCGTTTGCGCACCTTCTGGAGTTTGCGCACTCGTCGACGTCACATTCAGAAATACATTCACAACGTAGATACCCGCACTTTCCTATTTCAATGCTGTAGCAGGCAAACAGTGCCCAACTGTCCGGGTCCGGCACTGACCGTCCTGTCCTGGTCTACACTCACCGACAATCCCGGCCACCCTATCTCCGCAAACAGAACGGTCAGACCTTCTTCAGCGGCGGGGTGGACAGCGTGGCCTCATCGGCTTGGTTCTCGCGCCGTGTCATCGAGTTTGAGGTCGTACCGACCGAATCGGTGGGCGGTGGGCGGTGGGCAGGAATTTCCACGGAGTTTCTTGCGAGCACAGCCGTACCCCTGGCAGGCGAGCAGATGCAGTCTCCGGGCGGAACAGCGACGGCGGGCCTTTCGACCGCAATGCGGCCACGCCACCGGCCTCGAAGCCGTGGCGACACCGCTGCACCGACCGCACGTTGACCCGCAGATCGAGGGCACGGACCGAAGTGCTCACGCAGATCCTGCCCCCGGCACGCTGGTCCACAGCCAATACAGCGTCCCTTCCACGACCAGGCGGCAGTTGGCGATTTACGGCCCGCGTCGTCCAATATCGCCTTCCTTTTCCCGATGGCGCTCAGGTCACCTGGTCCACCGTCGACTCAAATCAGAGTAATCACAGCCAGATCACTACCGGCATGTTGTGCGCGCAGCTTCTTCTTGTCGAACTTTCCCACGCTTGTCTTGGGAATCTCGCTGACGAATGCCCAGCGCTCCGGTAGTTGCCATTTCGCAAACTTCGTCGACAGATACTCACGCAACTCCCTCGCACGCGTTTCGACGGCATCACTCGCTACGTCCGAACGCAACACGATCACTGCCAACGGCCGCTCATCCCATTTCTCATCCGGCACGCCGATGACGGCCGCTTCCGCGACCGACGGATGACCCATCACTGCGTTCTCCAGATCCACTGAGGATATCCACTCGCCGCCGGACTTGATCACGTCCTTGGAGCGGTCCACCAGCGTCAAGTATCCGTTTGCGGATATCCTGCCGACGTCACCGGTGCGCAACCAACCTTCGTCGAATTTCTCCTCATCGATCAGGTTCCCGTCCGGTGCGTAATAGGAACCCGTGATCCACGGCCCACGAACTTCCAACTCGCCCAACGACTTTCCGTCGTTCGGAACCACCTCACCGTCGTCGTTCACCAGACGTGCCTGCACGCTGGCCGGAAAACGACCTTGCGTACAACGGTAGGCCCATTGCTCCTCGCCCTCGGCGCCGGCTGGCGGGTGAGCCACGCTGCCCAGCGGCGACGTCTCAGTCATACCCCACGCATGCAGAATACCCACGCCGTGCTGTTCGTCGAATATCCGCATCATCGACGGTGGTACCGCGGCTCCCCCCACCGCTACCGTCCTCAGGTACGAGATATCTTGCGGATTCGTAGCGAGGGCAGCGAGCACACCGCCCCATATGGTTGGTACAGCTCCGGCGAACGTGGGGCGCTGATCAGCCATCATCCGTAACAACGGATTCGGCTGCAAGTATTGATCAGGCATCAACAAACTGGCACCCGACATCAACGCGGCGTACGGCAAACCCCAAGCGTTGGCATGGAACTGCGGAACTATAGCGAGGATAGTATCCGAACCAGTCAATCCCAGGCCGTTCGAGGCACACACCTGCATAGCATGCAACCAATTGGAACGGTGCGAATACACAACACCTTTCGGATCGCCGGTGGTGCCGGATGTATAACACATCGCAGCTGCGGAGCGTTCGTCGAGTACCGGGAAATCATATACAGACGTCTGCGCCTCGATGAGGTCGATATAGGAATGCACTGAGACACCCGCCGGTGGCTCCAACTGGTCGGCTTCACCGTTCGCCACGATCACGTGACGTACTGTCCTAAGACTCGGGAGGACCTTGGCGAATACAGGCACCAGTGAGCCATCCACGATCACCACGCGATCCTCTGCGTGATTGGATACGTATGTCAGCTGCTCTGGAAACAAGCGAATGTTGAGCGCGTGCAGAACTGCCCCCATGGCAGGCACCGCAATATAGGCGACCATATGCTCGTTATTGTTCCACATAAAGGTCCCAACGCGATCGCCGAGCCCGATACCCAAACCTCGTAGCGCATTCGCCAATCGCCCGGCCTCATCACCCATCTCACGATATGTCATCGTGCGCACACCGGAGCCAGTCCAGGTCGATACCGTGCTGTCGCCAAGGAATGTCGAGGAGTACCTCAGCAATGTCGCCAAGGACAGCTGCTCGTGCTGCATCGTGCTCAACATCAGAATTCTCCTTCACTGATTACCACTATCGCGCCAAATACCATCGGCAGGCGCGGCCAGATCACGCGGCCTCGATCAACTCGATGGGGCCATCCCACATATCCGACGAACAATCCGTTTTCCGCCAAGTGAACTGAACCATCCCGAGCACGTCACGTTAACGCTACGGCGCGACTATCGTTCGCGTCGAGCGAAGCACGGACAGCGATCTGCGCGGCGGACGGCAAGGTATGCATGATCTTGCGCACCCGCCCCTTGCGGCGTAAAACGGCCTGGCGTACCGGCATGCCAGGGGTGGCCTTCATCTGCGGGATGATGCCCTCGACCTCTTCGGCGCCGCCCGCGTGGTGACCGGCGTCGACCATGGCCTGCTCGCGCGCCATCTGCGACTCGTCCTTCTCCTCGGACATGCCGATGGGGCCGATCATGCGGCCGTTGAGGAACTGCTTGACCACCGGCTCCTCGGAGGTGAGCAGCACCTCGCGGGGACCGAACATGACCAGGTTGCGGCGGAAGAGCATGCCGATGTTGTCCGGCACGATGCGAGCCAGGTTGATGTTGTGCGTGACGATCAGGATCGTCGCGTCGATCTGCGCGTTGATATCGATCAACAGCTGCGAAAGATAGGTCGTGCGAACGGGATCCAGACCGGAGTCGGGCTCGTCGACGAGGATGATCTGCGGGTCGAGCACCAGGGCGCGGGCCAGCCCGGCGCGCTTGCGCATACCGCCGGAGATCTCGCCCGGGAGCTTGCCCTCGGCGCCGAGCAGACCGGTCAGCTCGAGCTTCTCCATGACGATCTTCTTGATGTCGGATTCGCTCTTCTTGGTGTGCTCACGCAAGGGGAACGCGACATTGTCGTACAGGTTCATGGAGCCGAAGAGCGCGCCGTCCTGGAAGAGGACGCCGAACAGCTTGCGGATCTCGTAGAGCTCCTTGTTGGAGCAGGTCGTGATGTCGGTGCCATCGATGTAGATGGAGCCGCGCTCCGGGCGCAGCAGACCGATCAGGGACTTCAGAAAGACGGACTTACCGGTACCGGAGGGGCCGAGCAACGCACTGACTTCCCCCGGCGGCAGCGTCAGAGTGACATCCTGCCAAATATTCTGCACTCCGAAAGATTTCGATATTCCGACGGTTTCGACTTCCACACCCATGATGAAGACCTAACTATTGCTAGCGAACCGAGCAACAAGATCGAGAAAAGAGGATCACACCGGCACCAGATCCTCGATCAACCACAGTTCATCGACCTTGGTCATGGTCACCAATATCCTGCTGCCGTCGAGACGCGGACCCTGATATTTGGTGCTGACGGTGCTCTGGTTCAAGAACAGCAGCAAGGTAGCGGTGCTGGTATCAGCGCTGACCACCGCGCCCTCGACGACGCTTGCCGTGGTAACGATGGAGTCCCGACGCGCTGCCGGGACTATGACATTGGTACTCAATGCCGCGAAGTCGGCCTGGAACTTTCCCGCAAGCTTGCGCAGGGCGGCTTCGAGCTGTCGATCCGCGGTGTTGAAGTCGTACGAGAACACCTCCGGGACACTCACTTTCGCGACCTCGAGAGCCTGCGCCCCCGCAGCTTCCATCGCGCGGCGATCCGAAAGTTCCCGCTCGAAAACGACAGTAAATACGCTCGCGGCGACCAATAATACGCCCAAAGTGGCGAGAATCATGAGCACAACGTGGCGTTTCAGGCTGTGGAGATTGTCCATCGCGCGCTTCATGCCGTGAACTCCACGTTCGAAACGAGCCAATTACCGTCGAAGTTGTCGAGGGTCATCTTCATGCGATAGGCGCGCTGCTGCCCCTCGGGGGCTTCGGTGTTCTTCACGATCGATGTGATGGCCGTGAGTACAGTTGCGGTGTCGTCATCCGCTGTGACGATGCCGATCGCTTTGACCTCGCCGGTGGATTCGACCTTACCTCCGTCCAACACCCCCGTGAATGTTCCTGCCAGTTTCTCGAACTGTGAGCGGAAGGAGCCCGTGGAACTCGCCGTGATGGCATCGAGATCTTGTTTGGCGGTGTTGTAGTTGAGCGATACCAGCTGCACGGCGACTCGGCGTGCGGTCTCCAAGATCGCTTGGTTGCGCGCATCGGACTGATATTCGCTGCGGACGTCGAGACCCAGCCTCACCGAGATGCTGGTCAACACGGCCACCGCAGCGACGAGACCACCGATCAGCCACGCACGCCAATAGGATCCGCGTGGTCGCGCTGTGGTCTCCCCGTCCGTGGCGGTACCGCTCGGCGCGACATCGTCCTCCGCCGCAGTGCCGGCGGTTCGTTCCGCGGTTTCGGAATCACAGCCGACATCCGCTTCCTCGGTTTCGACCGTTGTCGCTTCATCTACTTGATCAGCAACGATTGCCATCCTGCAGGTTCCTTTCCTTGATGCGTCTCCGGGAACTGCGCGCCCAGAATGTAGGTGAGCCCGTCCGGGCCTCGGAACGTTCCATCCCCCTCGGCATACGGGACAACGGTCGCCGCGGGAGCCATCGGTGGCTGCTGGTCGGCCGGAGCCTCGGCAGGCGGGACGTCGCCGAAGGGGGGAACCGGCACGAGATCACCAGGCCGAGAAAGCATCTCGGACCAGGTCGAGGGCAAGCCACGGGGGCAAGCGGCGACCTCGGGGGCGCGCACCGCCGGATCTGTCGCACACGGAATGTTCCGGGCGCCACGCGCGACTTTGGGGTTGTCCGGTGCGACGTCACAGTAGTTACCCTGCGGTGTCTCGGCGGGGCCCGTGTCCGACGGATCCCGCCGCTGGGTGCCCTGGTAGCCTTCGGTGCAGGGCGGCGGGTTCAATGTGTTGCCGAGCTTCACGTCCAGCGGTGCCTGCGGTCCCGAAAGATCGCCGGTCGTTTGGAAGCCCGGGGCGGAGACGCTGTGGTTGGCCGCCGCCGCGACGGCGGGGTACACCACGAGGATTTGCCGCAAACCGGGAATATTGACACGCAGCACCTGGCCGACGGTCTGCAGGTCGGCCAGCAGAATCGGAAGAGAATCGGTCAAGTCGGCAAGTGTGCTGACAACGGTGTCGGCCGTGGACGGTCCCTGCTCCAACAACGTCCGAACGGTCGTGTTGCTTCGCGCGAGCTGATCGGCGAACTCCGCCAGGTCGCGCGTGCTCGTGCGGATCTCGGTCCGGACCGAATTGCCTGTGTTCAGCAGCGGCTCCGCGTCTTCGATGAGTGCTCGAGTCGAGCCGATGTCCGCTTGAGCGAGGTCGATCAGATCGGCCGAGGACTCGATCAGCGAAGCCACGGCCGGGCCGGCACCATTGACGGCCTGGAACGTCTCATCGACCGCGGTTCGCAGCGCCTCGCTGGATACGCTGCGAAGCAACGCCTGAGTGGTGTCGAGTACCAGCCCGGTCGGCACCGCGACCGTGGTCCGCTCCTGCGGAATATTCGAACCGGCAGTGAGATACGGAGATCCGGCCGAGCGTGGCGTCAGGTCGACATACTGCTCGCCGATCGCCGACATGCTCTTGATCGCGGCGCCGGTGTCCGAAGGGATTTGTTCGCCACTGCGCAGCTGCAGCTGGACGACGGCACCACCAGCGACGAAGTCGATGCGTGTGACATGACCCACATCGACGCCCCGATAGGTCACTAACGCACCCGCGTACAACCCACTCGAATCAACGAACTCCGCGGTAACCCGATAAGTACCGATCCCGGTCACACGTTGAATCCCGACGTAGTGAAGTAGCCCGTACATGAGGCTGGCGACGGCCAGTACAGAGAATGCGGCCAACTGAACGCGGACCAGTTTGGTAAGCATCAACGTCCTCCGTTCGTCTCTGGTTCGGGCGGAGCAACGTCGGTGGGACCGAATTGCAGTGGAGCGGTCAGCGGGTTCACGGCATGATTGGACATCGGGACGAGGTCGCTGACAGGAATACTCCCAATGATCTTCCGCTGAATACCGTCTAGACTCAGATCAAGCGTCAGGAACAGGTTGACGTAGTCACCCCGAATTGCGGTCTCGGCGACGGTGACGGGAAACGGAAGCGTCAGGCCGACCAATAGTGCCCCGGTCAGGTCCGAGCCGGCGACGGCGAGTCGCGACAACGTGGGCCGGAGATCACCGAGAGTCGCTGTCAGGTCGTCCCGACTGGCCTGCAACACTTGAGCAGCCTTGTCACCGAATCGGCCGACGGCATCGAGCATGGCGGTCAACTGGGTCCTTTGCTCATCGAGAATCGCCACTGCCGGCTGAATCTGCTCGATTCCCGCTCGCAGTGTTTCCTTCTGCATGGCGAGTTCTGTTGCGAAGGCCGCGAGGCTGTCGATCGCACGAACGATGTTCTCCCGCTGGGTATCGAGTCCGTCGACAAAGGTCACGATTCGATCGAAGGAACGCCTGACTGCGTCTTCCTTACCACCAAGCGCCTCGTTCAATTCGGACACGATCGTGTGGATCTGCTCCAGGCCGCTACCGTTGAGGACCAGTGACAGAGCGGCCAGCACTTCTTCCGTCGCCGGGTACTCGGCGCTGGCGGATAACGGTATCGTGGCTCCGTCCTGCAACCTCCCGTCTGCTGGACGGTCTGTCGGTGCACTCAATTCCAGATACTGTGCGCCGAGCACACTCGACTGCGCCAGCCGCGCGGTGACATTGGCGGGCAACCGAACCGCGTCGTCGATCTCCAGGGCGATCACCGCGACCATGTTGCGAGTCGTGATCGAGGTGATCGTGCCGACCGTGACGTTGTCTGCCTTGACGATTGAATTGCCGACCAGATTCTGAGCGTCGCGCAATTCCACCTGCACGGTGTACGAGCCGTTGTGAATGGCATTGCCCGGCAACGGAAGCGAGTTGATTCCGTCGAATCGGCAACCTGCCGTCATCAGTACGCCGACCAAGACCGCGACGACCCGGAACGTTCGTGACAACTTCATCGTCCAGCTCCTGGAATGAGAAGTTCGGGCAGACCCGGAATGTTCGGGGTTTGGGGGATGAAGGGAATCCCCGGACTCGACGGATCCGGATTGGGCTGCGCCGATCCGCCCATGGCGGCACGCATCGCCGCCGCGAACAGGTCTCCGAAATTCTGGCTCGCACGTGAGCATTCCTGCTGCGGTGCGTCAACCGTCGTGAGGAGTGCGCAGATGAGAGACATCGGATCCGGATAGTCCGAGACCGCCAATGCCCCCGTGAGGGATTCGGACCGGGGATCATAGATGTTGTAGAAGTCCACCAGGGTGTTGGGGGCTACGTGAAGGATCTGCGCCAAATCATCCTGGCGATCGACGAGCAGCCTGGTCACCCGGGTGAGCGCGGCCACGTCCCGTTGCAGAGCGGCGGTGTTGTCAGCGACGAAACCGCGCAGCTCCGGCAACATTGCTGCCAGCGCCTGTAGCGCGGCGTCAAGCTGAGTGCGGTTGTCGTTCAGCAGTTTCGATGTCCCGGCCAGCTGACTCATGAAGATCTGAATCTGCTGGTCGTTCGCGGCGAGCGCGGACACCACTGTCTGCAGATTGCGCACCGTCGCGAACAGATCCGGCCCCCCTTCCGCGAGTGTCTGCATCGCGTGTGACAGGTTGACCAACGTGGTGTTGAGGGTCGCACCGTCGCCGGACAATGTGGCCGCCGTGGAGTCCACGAGCCTGCTGAACGCGCCGACGTCATCGCCAGCCTTCGGCCCGAGTTCGGCACCAAGGTCCGCGACCTGCCGCTTGATCTCGTCGAATTCGACCGGCACAGCGGTGCGCTCGAGGGGAATCACCGCTCCGTCTTGCAATTTCGGACCGGCTGCGGTGCCCGGGGTGAGCTGGATGTAGCGTCCGGACACCAATGTCGGCGCGATGATCGCAGCGCGCGTATCGGCGCCTACCGCGTGCGCCGTTTTCAGGCGCAGGGTGATTCTGACGCGATCACCCAGTGGCTCGGACTGCTCGATCACCCCAACCGGGACGCCTCGAACGGTGACCCGATCACCGGGATACAAGCCCGTCGAGTTCGTAAAGTATGCAGTGATCTTCATGGTCGATGCCCGAGTGACCCAGAGCATCGTCCCGGCGACGAGGATCGCGAGGGCGATCAATACTGTCAGTATTCTCCCGGAGATGGGGATTCGGGCCAGCGCAGCGCCTGCGGAGTTCATCGCCCACCTCCGCCGGGACTGCCGGGCTGTTGCCCATTGAGGTTGGCCGGCGCGATGTTCTGCAGCAGCACGCCGAAGAACGGCCCGCTGCCGACCGCCTCGCCGAGTTGTGTGACAAACGGCTTCAGTCCGCTGATGGCAGCGTTGAGATTGGTGTAATTGTCGTTCAGCAAGTTCAGTACCCGCTCGAGTTCGGCAAGCATGGGGCCCGCCGTACTCTCGTTTTCCTCCGAGAGGGCGCGCAGTTCATCACCGACCGCGCGCACGTTGACAAGTAAGGTGCGTATCGTGTCGGCACGATCGTTGAGAGCCGCGAACAGTATCCCGCCGTCGGTCAGGAGTTCGGTGAGATTTCCGTTGCGATCCGCGAGAATACCACTAACGGACTTCGCTTCATTGAGAAGCGCTTTCACCGCGCTGTCACGATCTGCGATCGTAGCCGACAATCGAGATACGCCGTCCAGAGACGAACCCAGGTTGTCCGGCAAATTCTCGAGGACTGCAGATACGTTGCCAAATGCCTCCGAAAGTTGCTTTTTATCGGTGTCCGTCAGGCGATCGGTGAGCTGATTCAACGATTCGGTGATGTCATATCCGGATGTGGTTCGTTCCAACGGGATCCGCTGTCCGACCGAGCCCTCGCCTGAGGGGCTCAGCTCAACCATGCGACGTCCCAGCGCCGTTTCAACCTTGATGGCTGCGGTCGTACCAGAGCCGAGGGGCCGCTCCGATGTATCGATCCGCAATGTGACGTCTACGCGATCCTCGCGGAGGGCGATCTCATCTACTTCGCCGATCTCGATACCTGCAATCTGAACAGCATCGCCGGCGTTCAACCCGCTGGCGTCGGCGAACTCGGCAACGAGGGTCGTCCTACCTGGCCAGCCCGGGATCTTGTCGTAGTTGAACACCAGCGCGAGCACAGTGGCGAGGACGGCGGTACCCAGTAATCCCAGGCGTACTGGATTGCGCTCCTGGAAGGACTTCATTCCCATGATCATCTACACCTCTCAGCGGGTACGGTGAACATCGACGTGTCGTCGTATCCGCCGTCCGGGGTCGGATAACGAATAGCCAGGCCGCATACAAAGAAGTTGACGAAACTGCCGTAGCTCGATGCACGGTTAACCACCGCATAGGTAGCAGGCAGCTTGGTCAACAACAATGACAGGGTCTCGTTATCTGCATTGAGATTGCTTGCGAGATCCCGCAATGCCACGATGTCGCCGGCAATCGCCGGTCGGTTGTCGCGTACCAATCCGGCGACTTCCTCGCTGCCCGCATCGATCCGTTCCAGAGCGGCTGTGAGGGTATATCGGTCCTCTGCCAGTCCAGTCACAAGTTGCTGCAGATCTACGATGAGATTTCCGAAATCATCGCCACGCTCGCGTACAGTGCGCAGGACGACTCCGAGATTGTCAATGGCGGCGCCGACGACGGCATCCCGATCGGCCAACGTTGCACTGAGTTCACCGATCTGCCGTACAAGAGTCGCAATTTGGTGCTGCTGTCCGTTGAGCACTGCGATCAACGATCCGGACAATCGGTTCGCCTGCTCGGGGTCCAGACCCTGCAACAGTGGCCTGAAACCGTTGACCAGACTATCGATGTCGAGGGCGGGCTTCGTTTGAGCCGCCGGTATCGGCATATTTTCCGCCAGCGGCCCTGAACCATCGAACGCTGGGGTCACCTCGAGATAGCGGTCACCTATAAGGTTCTTGTATTTGATCGCTGCAGTCGAGTTCTGTTGGAGGCGAACGTCTCGGTCCACGGTGAATCCCACTTCGACCAACTCGTCCTCGGCAAAGCGAACCGTCTTGACGTCACCGACCGGCACGCCGGCCAATTTGACGTCGTCCCCCACCTTTATTCCGGAGGCCGAGGTGAACAATGCAAAGTGACTGCGTGTGGCTATGAATCGCAGATCACCAACCACAACGAACAGTAGTGCGGTGATCAGTGAGCTGACCGTCAAAAAGATCAGCAGTTTGATTTCTGCATACCTCGCGTTCATCGTGTCAGTCCATAGATCAGAGGTGCGAACGGATTACCGAGGATGTCCAGTGGGGTGCGCACCGGTCCGTACACGGTTGTGCCGACATCGAAGTCTTCGTGGCGTCCGGGTGCACTGCCGTAACAGCTTGGCGGTTCATTCGCTCCGATCACAGGACGATCCTCAGGGTAGGTGTACGGGGGGCTCCCCAGCAGCAGTGTGGCGAGAATGTTGAGTCCGGGCCGATCACTACCGAACGCCCGTTCCAGGTACTTGCGCGACTGATTGAGATTCGCGAGGAAACACGGATAGACCGGTGAATACTCGGCCAGGAGTCTCGCCGTCGGCGCCAGCGCCTCCGACGCTCGGATCAGCGGGGTACCGATGGCGTCGCTGAATGCCTCCCCGCTGTTGCCGAGACGGGTGAAAGACAGCAGGAAAGCGCTCAAGTCAGCTTGTTTGTCCACGATTGTCTCTGCGGTCGTCGTCAGGTTCGCGATTGAGGCCATGAGGTCAGGCGCGGCAGCCGCGAGGGTGTCGAGATTGTCGGCGAGCAGTGGAATATCGCGTTGCAACGTCGGCAGGCTGTCGTTGAACCGAGAAAGATAGTGATCCACGGAGACGAGCAACTCGCCCGCACGCCGACCATGACCCTGCAAAGCGGTACTCAATGCGGTCAATGTCGCGTTGACTTTCTCGGGATCAATGGATTCGAGCACGTTCAACAGTGCCGAAAGAATGTCGTTGATCTCGACGGATACCTTTCGGTTATCGATCACCGATCCAGCCGCCAGACTGCCCTCGCCTGGGGTTTCAGGCCACTGCAGCGACACGAATTTTCGCCCGAACAGGGTAGTCGGAACGATTTCAGCATCGACATTGGAAGGAATGGTTCCACTTTTGTCACGATCGATGTCCAAGGTCAGTCGTGCACGCTCAGTATCCACTTCCACAGCTGCTACTCTGCCGATCACGACTCCATTCAACTTGACGTCGGCACCGGCATCGATTTGCAGCCCGGCGCGATCGGAATACAAATACACCCGCGTGGTCGGCACGAACGCACCCGTATAGGAAGCAACCGCTCCGGTCACGATGAGAGAAAGAATCAGCAGGGCCGTGATTCCGACAAGAATCTGCCGGCGACGGGAGACTTCGAGCTTCATCCGGACACCCTCACTGTCGAGTGGATACCCCCGTAAACCGCGACTCCGACGATGAGGTCGATGATCATGATCGAGATCAGTGAGGTGCGAACGGCTCTACCTACCGCCACTCCCACGCCAGCCGGGCCGCCAGAGGCGTGATACCCGTGGTAACAATGAACCGACATGACGACCGCCGCCATTACCACGACCTTGATCAGCGACCACAGCAGGTCTGCCGGCACAAGGAACACGTTGAAGTAGTGCGCGTAGGTCCCTGGCGACTGGTCGGACAACACGACGCTGACGAACTCGGTCGATGCGTACCCCATGAACAGCGCGATGCCGTAGAGGGGAACGACGGCGATGAGTCCGGCCAGGATGCGGGTCGTGACCAAGTAGGGGATCGCCGGAACCGACATCACCTCGAGCGCGTCGATTTCCTCACTAACCGCATCGCCCCCAGCTGCGCGGTGAATCCGGAGCCTACGGTCGCGGTGAGCGCGACACCTGCGACCACCGGAATTGCCTCGCGGGTGTTGAAGAAGGCCGAGATGAACCCCGACAATGCTTCGACACCGACTCTGCCGAGCGAACTGGTTCCCTGCTGGCCGACTTCGTATCCGGCCGCGGCGGTGAGAAATCCGATCACCACGACGGTGCCGCCGATCACCGCGAGTGCGCCGGTACCGAGGCTGACTTCAGCGATCAGGCGGATCACCTCGTGCCGGTAGCGTCGAAGGGCGCGCGGGATCCAGCTCAGACTGTGCAGGTGGAATGACAGTTGGTCGCCCAGGTCTGCGAGCCTGTTGGTCGGGGTTGTCGCGGCCTTGGTGAGGCTGCGGCCCAAACGCCCTCGCCGCAGCGCCTGGGCCGGGCCGTAGTCGTTGATGGTCACGTTTGATGCCCGTTCAGTGCAGTGACAGTGTCGTGATGATGGCATTGGCCAGAAAGAGCAGAACGAAGCTGAACACGACGGTCTGGTTCACGGCATCGCCCACTCCCTTCGGTCCGCCCTTGGCATTCAGCCCGAGATGGCAAGCAACCAGGCCGGCCAGACACCCGAATACGGCAGCCTTGAGCTCACTGATCAACAGATCGGGAATACCGGTGAGAATCGGGATCGCCGTAATGTACTGCCCTGGTGTTGCCCCTTGAAGGAAAACCCCGTACATGTATCCGCCGGTCAGACCGATTGCCGTCACCAGACCGTTGAGAAACAATGCGACGACGGTGGAGGCCAACACTCGCGGCACGGCCAGTCGTTGAAGTGGATCAATGCCCAGCACACGCATGGCATCGATTTCCTCACGAATCGTCCGCGATCCGAGATCGGCGCAGATCGCGGTCGCACCACACCCAGCGACGACGAGCACCGTGACGATCGGGCCGATCTCCCGAATCACCGCGACACCGGCACCCGCACCCGATAGATCGATAGCCCCTATCTCGTTGAGCAGGACGTTTATCTGAAACACGACCATTACACAGAAGGGGATGGCCATCAAGAGCGTGGGCGTAATCGAAACGCTCGCGATGAACCAAGATTGCTGAATGAATTCTCGATGTTGGAAAGGCCGACGTGGAGCGACGCGCGCTATATCGAGGCAGGTCGCGTAGAATTTCCCGACCGCGCGCGGCGCGATCATAGAGGATTCCGCCAACCCCGTCCGCCGAGCCGACACCGAACTATCCATTATTGAATCATCTCCGCTCGCTGTCGCTACCGGCACACCTGTATCCGGAGCGCAACCTCCAGACATAGGCGACGGCAGCATTCTGGTGACTCACGCTTCGAGGAGGTCCAGTCGACCGTCGGCTTCCAGCATTTCTCGATACGTCGGGAATAGTGACTTGGCAGCCGGAATCAGCTTGAGAACTTTCGATGTGGGACCCTTTGCCCTGACCTGCCCCTTCGCGAGGCCGGTTGCCAAGTTCAGCTTTCCCAACCAGAATTTGTTTCCGTTGTCCGCTGTCATGAACAACTCGACGACGGGTACGAGATCAGAAACGCCCGAGTAGACCTTCCCGTTCGGCATGTCAACGGTTATGATCACATCCGGATCAGTGTATGTGATCTTGAGCACCACACCGGATTCCGTCAATTTCGGGCCGACCTCGGGATCGACAAGCCCCTTCTCGAAGACACCACCAATGTACTTGGATACTTCACTAGCATCCTTGAATACGCTCACTCTTTCATTCCCTTCTTGCGATTCAGCCAATACACCATCGGCCGATTCAGCCGAGGTCGATCCACACCGATTTGGTTTGCGTGTAGCCGAGCAATGACTCCTCACCGAGATCTCGGCCGTGCCCAGACGCCTTGTAACCCCCGAAGGGGGCCGCAGGGTCGATCATGTTGTAGGTGTTCACCCACACCGTGCCGGCTTGCAGACGAGCCGACATCCGGTGCGCGCGTTTGAGGTCGTTGGTCCACACTCCAGCGGCCAAGCCGTAGGTGCTGGCGTTCGCTCGGTATAGGACTTCGTCCTCGTCATCGAACGTCAGGACCGAGAGAACAGGCCCGAAGATCTCCTCAGTGGCGATCTCCATGTCATCACGGACGTCGGTGAATACCGTCGGCTTCAGGAAGTGCCCACTGGATAACGAACCGACTGGCCGGTCTCCACCGCAGACCAGCGTGGCCCCCTGCGACCGGCCGGACTTCACGAAAGCCTCCACGCGTTCGAGTTGCACCTGCGAGACCAGCGGGCCCATATCGGTGTCGTCGCTCAGTCCGTGGCCGAGGCGCACCGCATCGGCGGCCGACTCCAACGCTGCGACCAGTTCGTCGTGCACGTCACGGTGCACGAACAGACGCGTGCCAGCGCAACACACTTGCCCTTGGTTCAGGAACACCCCGTTGAACGCACCATCCGCAGCCGAGCTGATGTCGGCGTCGGGAAACACGATATTGGCCGACTTCCCGCCCAACTCCAGCGTCAAACTCTTCAGGCTGTCGGCGCCGGTCCGCGCGATCCTTCTCCCGGTCACGGTTGACCCGGTGAACGATATCTTCGCCACATCCGGATGCTCGATGAGCGCTTGCCCCGCCTCGCTACCGAGCCCGGTGACGAGATTGAGCACGCCGGCAGGCAACCCTGCCTCCAACGCCAACTCGACCAACCGCAAGGCGCTGAGCGAAGTGAACTCGGAAGGCTTGAGCACGACCGTGTTTCCTGCAGCCAGGGCGGGAGCCACCTTCCATGATGCAATCATCAGCGGAAAGTTCCACGGCACAATCGCCCCGACAACGCCGAGCGGCTCGCGACACGTGTAAACGAAGGCATCGCCGACCGGAGGAGACACCGGGACGGTCCGTCCGCCGAGTTTGGTCGTCCAGCCTGCGAAATAGCGCCACGTCTGCGCCGCCAGGCCAACGTCCAGGTACAAGGATTCGGTAAGAGGCTTTCCGTTGTCCAAAGTCTCCAGAATCGCAAGCTCCTCAGCATTGGCATCGATCAGGTCAGCGATATCCAACAGAATCCGCCCGCGGGCCGCGGCGCTCAACGCGTTCCATTCGGCGATGGCGCTGCGGGCCGATGCGACGGCCTTGCCGACTTCGGGTGCCCCTCCGGCGGCTATCCGGCCCAGCACAGCGCCGGTAGCCGGGTCCGTTGTCGGTAACTCGCCGCCTGCGGCAGTCGCGCTCCGACCATCAACCACGATGCTGGCCGCCGCGCGTTGAATGAACGTTCTAACTGACTCGGGTACTTCGACCGACATTGTGGTCATCGTCGATTCTCTTTCTGACTTACCAGGACGAGGCTCCAAATAACCCCCGCCTGACTACGTCTTCGGAAGTGCTGTCACATATTCCGTGTCGGCAATCGGAGTGTCGGCCTTATGAGAACCTCCTGGACTCCCGATCTCCATGAAGGCATTTCGAGCCGACTCCTGAAATGGCCGCCACGCATCATCGACCCGCTGTGCCGGACGAATTGCGTCCACGGGGCAAACCGGCTCACATGCAGCGCAGTCGATACACTCCGTGGGGTGAATGTACAGCATTCGCCCACCTTCATAGATGCAGTCGACCGGGCACTCTTCTATGCACGTCATATCCTTGACGTCGACACATGGTTCACCAATAACGAACGCCATGCGCAAATATCCTTCCAATCCTTCTGGCCGCAGCCACGATATCTACAATCTCTAGCGTCGATTACCAATCGCCGGTGCCATCAGATCGCTGGAGTGCCCCGGGGCCAATGTCGCATCGGGATTCAACTCGACGACGGCGTTGTTTACCGCGAGTGCCACCTCTCCGAATCCAACGGCAATCAGCTTGACCTTGCCCTCGTACACAGCAGCATCGCCTGCGGCGAAAACAGCCGGCAGATTCGTTCGCATCCGTCTGTCCACTGTGATGGCACGACCATGCAGTTCGAGCCCCCACGTCGCGATCGGACCCAGGTCCATCGTGAACCCCAGAGCGGCCACGACCACCTGCGCCTTGATCTCCCGAGACTCGGCTCCCCCCGGGCCTCTGACCTCGACGCTTTCGACTCGCTCGGCACCGCGCACCGCCGAGACGGTGGCATCGAGAAGGAGTTCGCATGTTGATTCCCGCAGTAGCCGCACCGAATGCTCGTGCGCTCTGAACTGCTTGCGCCGATGCACGAGCGTGACCGACCGAGCCCTCCGGACCGCGGCCAGCGCCCAGTCCACGGCGGAGTCGCCGCCGCCGACCACTACGACATCCTGGCCATCGAAGAGATCGAGTCGCGGGACGAAGTAGCACATTCCACGACCGAGGAACTCTTCGCCGCAGGGCAACTGCCGCGGTATCACAGATCCCACACCGGAAGTCAGAATGAGCGCCCTGGCATGCACCTCGACGCCCCGTGAGGTCACAACATGCCACCGCCCGTCAGAAGAACGGTCGATCGTATCCGCCCGCTGCGACAACAGTAGGATTGGGCCGAAAGGCATTGCTTGCGCCATCAGGTTGCGGATAAGTTGCTGACCTTGGATACCGGGGAATCCGGCGATGTCGTAGATGCTCTTCTCCGGGTAGATGGCCTGCACCTGGCCGCCCGCTTCGGGAAGCGGATCGATCAGGGCCATGCTGAGCCCACGGAATCCGGCGTAATATGCGCCGAACAATCCGACTGGTCCGGCACCGATGAAAAGCACATCGACGTCGACCGCGGAAACCTGGGACGGCACTGGATCAGCCATGCGGCAGATACCTTTCCTTCTCGCTCAACTGGCTTCTACCCGTCGCATTGTTGCTGCGTATACTCCGGGAGGAAGCTTCTACGGCGTAGCCGCGAGGGATTGCGCAACGACTTTCTCGTCTTCCTCAGCGAAAGTGTCCTCAAGTTGCATTGGCGAGTAGTCCTCGTCGATTTCTTCGACGGCCATCCCGCGCGCACTCTCGATGGACTCGAGCCGTCGGTTCACCTTGTCCAGCGCGTAGTCGGTCATCTCATCGAGACTGATGCCGAACGGAATAGAGGTGTCTTCGAACTGGTCGAACAGCTTGACGATCAGCCCCATGGCAGGCTCGAGCAGTTGCTGCATTCGCTCCTCGGCCACCTCCCAATTCTGCCCATCCGCAGCCACATGCCGACGGCAGGTGAAAGTGCCCCACGCCATATGGCGTCGTTCGTCATCGCCAATGTGTTTGATCAGCTGCTGCATACCGGGCAGAATATTTCGGCTGGCGCAAACCTTCGCCCACGCGAAGTATCCAGTCAGCGCAAGACAGCCTTCTACGACATGATTATAGGTTATCGAGGCTCGAATTTGGGCGGCTGGCGACGGATCGCGCTCAAGCGCGTACAGCGAACTCGGAAGCTCCTCCGAGAACACTCGCGCATACGGCTCGCTGTATTCGACATACTCATGCAGATCCGAATCGAGACCCACAGCGTCGAACCAGAGCCGGAAGGACTGCATATGCTTCGCTTCTTCGAAAGTGAACTGGGTCAGATATGCCTCATCGGCCAGTCGACCTTCGGCGGCCATCGCGGTCATGAAGGGTTGCAGATCCTGAGTAACTGACTCTTCACCTGCCATGAACTGTGTGGCGAGATAGCAAGTCAGCCGCTTCTCATCTGGCGTCATCGCCGCATAGTCGGCAGCATCCTTGGAGAAATCGATTTCCTCCGGATCCCAAAATTTCCTATTTCCCTTACGGAACAGTCGCATCGGAAACGATTCCATGCGCAGGCCGCCCGCGCACAGGCTTCCGTAGCCGTTCCGCTTGCCGTGCGCAATAATTCGATCCACAGACATGTGATATATACCTTTCAGATTGCGTCCTCGAATTGCGGTGGGACGCAGGATGGGCTCCGATCGCCCGAATATAAATCAGTAGCGAATAATTCCGCGAATATTCTTGCCGGCGAGCATGTCGTCATACCCCTGGTTGATGTCCTCGAGGCTGTATTCATTGGTGACCAACTCGTCCAGTTTGAGCTGACCGAGGTTGTACAGCTCAAGTAGGCGGGTGATGTCGTGATGCGGATTCGAGGACCCGAAGAGCGCGCCACGAATCTGCTTTTCATACATGGTCAACTCGAACAAGTTGCCGGACAGAGACTCATCTTCCGGATGGCCGATCGCAGTGACGACGACTCGCCCCCGCTTCCCGACCAAGCCCAACGCCGGTCCGATGTAGCTTCCCTCAGCGATATCGGTAGTCACGATACAGACATCAGCGAGCTGACCACGAGTCAGTTCACTAACCACGTTCCACGCCTCATCGATAGATGCGACAGCATGGGTGGCACCGAATTCGACGGCCTTCATCCTCTTGAACTCGATCGGGTCAACGGCAACGATGATCCGAGCGCCCGCGATGCGGGCTCCTTGAACCGCGTTCATGCCGATGCCACCGGTGCCGAGAACGACGACCGCGTCGCCGACACGCACTTCTCCGGACCGAACGGCGCTGCCGAACCCTGTTGTTACGCCGCATCCGACCAGCGCCGCCCGATCCAGCGGGAAGCCGTCATCGATCTTCACCACCGACGCGGCCGGTACCACCGTGTACTCGGAGAACGTGCCCAGTAGACACATCTGGCCGAGATCCTCACCACGGGCATGGAACCGGTAGGTCCCATCCAGCTGTGGACCCAGCACCACCGCTGCTCCCAGGTCACACAGGTTCGACATGCCACGTGCACAGTACGAACAATGGCCGCACGCGGGCAGGAAGCTCAGCACCACCGGGTCACCCTCGGAAATGCCTGTGACGTTGGGCCCGACGGCAGCCACGACACCCGCGCCTTCGTGTCCGCCGACCACCGGATAGGGAATCGGGATGTCCCCAGTGACCAGGTGCAGGTCCGAATGACACAGACCGCTCACCGATAACTTCACAAGAACTTCGTCGTCCGAAGGTGGATCCAGATCGATCTCGTCGACTTGCCATTTCTCATTCGGGCCCCACAGGACGGCCGCCTTGGTCTTCATCCGCCAACCTCTGATCGTTGAACGCTTGCTGTGACCAGTGTCATCCAATCCGCCACACGGATAGGCTGTCCCGCGGGCCAAAGCTGACCCCCACGGGCCAAGTAACAAAGGGTTTATATAGCAAACTGACATAACTCGAAGCGTCCTCGTTCAGGCGACGCAGCGGTCGAGTCATACCTCCGCGATACATCAGCCGAAATCTCGGCTCGATATGTCGAACGCCGCTGTGGGCAACTGGTTAGTCACTCACCGGCTCAGGGCTGCACCGGCACTGTAACCTGCACCGACAGGCCACCCCCGGTCCGTGACCGAAACTCCAGCCGACCACCCAACGACTGGACGATCTGATCGACAATCCACAATCCCAGGCCCGCGGTTCCCTGGCGCTCGCCCACTGCGACGTACTTGCCAACAAGGACAGCGGCCATCTCCTCGGATATTCCGGGGCCTCGGTCCGCGACCTCCAGGTACAGCTGTCCCGAACCGACTGTGGCATTCAGTTCGACGGGCTCGTCGCCGCCGTAACGACCAGCATTCTCGAGCAGGTTGGTGACTACCCGACGCACAAGCTGCGTTTCCAGGCGGCACCGAACCCCGTCGGGCTGCACCCTCACTCGGTAGTCCTTGGTACCGAGCCCCGACGCGGCGCAGGCGGCCAGCAACCACTCCTGAAGCTCAATCGATCGATACGTCCCGACGCTGAAGGCGGGCTGGCGGCTGGCGGCGACATCGGCAAGGGCGTCCATCATTCCTGATAGGTGGTCCGCGTGCGCCATGAGCAGATTGACTGCGGCAGCAGAGGGTCCAGACCTGTTATTCTGCGGTACCTCGATCACCAGCTGCCGTACCAGCGCTCGCAGCGATGCGATCGGCGTCCGGAACTCGTGCAGAATCACGCGCAAGCCGGTTTCTTGAGCCTCGTAGGAGGCGGTGAGCCTCTCACGCAAATCGCGCTCTTCGTCAGCAGCCAAGCGTTCGGCAATAGCTTCGGATTCAGCGGCGCTCCGAGCGCGTTCGGCATACTCGGTGAGAAGGGACAAACCCGCACCTAGCGCGCCGGTCAGCACGAGATAGACCGCCCACCATATTCCAACTTCCAGGCGAACACTGATGACGGTGAATTCCGCGTCCACGTACAACGAGGTCGCCAAGAATACCGAGCCGAGTACTGCGGCAACGCCAACTGTACTAAGGAAGGAAAGCCTCATCGCGGCGGCGACAACTACGAGAAACAGAATGGCCACCGCAGGGCTCTGTGCTGCACCTGTGAAGGCCACGATCACCGAAGCGAGCACACTGTCACACGTCGTGATGGCTGCGGCCGACATCTTGCTTCGCAATTCCAGCTCTGGATCCACGAATACCGCGACGGCGTAGATCATCGCCACGCAAACCACACACCAGGCTGCGGCCGGATGACGCCGCGCGGCTTCCGTTCCCAGCAGCAGCAGAGCTGCGACGGAAAGTACAACGACGATGCGAATACTGGAGGTGATCCGCTCGACGGCACGCTTCTCCGCCGATTGACTCGAATGCCCGGACGACAGCCTGCGTGCGCGCACGACACCCCACCATTTGTCCTGCGATTCAGACACGTCCGTGAATCCTCTCAACGACCTCGAGCCAGCGAGCGCGTCAATGCCGGGGCCGTCGGTGGCTCGCCACGGTCTGCGCCCACGCCGGAGTCTCGACTGTAACGCGAAGAGCCTCGGTTCGGCCGCGTTACCGGCCCGCACACCCGTAGCACGCGAACCCGCCGGCGATGCGGGGGTAGCACCTCACCCGTCGGCCGCATCAGGGCTTCACACAGCGGTTACCTCTTGGATACAGTGCACCAATGCCAGGCGACAAGGTGGTCGTCGTGCTCGTAGATGACCATGATCTCTTCACCCAGGGACTTGCGTTATTGCTGAGCACGAGGGCCGGCGACAAGTTCGAGATCGGTGGGTCCACCAGATTCCCAGAAGAAGCTGTCGCTTTGGTCTCGAAGTGCCACGCCGATATCGCCATCGTGGATCTCGCGATGCCCCCGCTGGGAGGCATCGCCGCAATCCGCCACATCAAGGCTCGATGTCCGGGCACCAGGGTCCTTGCCCTGTCAGGCACCACTGACCAGGATCTTGCAGAATCCGCTCTCAGAGCGGGAGCAGACGGCTACCTGTCGAAGTCCGCCGATCCGGATATGCTGGTTTCGCCGATTCTGAGCGTTGTCGCTGGTTTGCGCGTGGTGGAGGCAGGGCTCTTCTCCGCAGTGCTCGGAGGTGTGCGACGCGCGCCAGATCACATTCGCGCTCGCCTGGACTCCGAGGACCTTCGACTGTGGATTCTGCTCTCCCGCGGCCTTGAAACCACCGAGATTGGTAATCGTTTGAATGTGTCCGAACGTACAGCGAAGCGCATGATTGCCTCCTTGTTGGGAAAGCTGGGCGCAGCCAATCGTGTCGAGGCAGCGGGAATGGCAGGACGCTACGGCCTACTCGATCGTCTGGATGACTGATCAGGTCTCTCCGCGGGACCGCTATCGTCTCCCGCTGGATTACCGCCTGCCTGCCCGCCTCCGTACCCAAGCCCGCGCGACACAATCCGGGACGCCCACGCGCGGACTGAGTCGATCGCCCGCAACCTATTACGAAAGTCGGCAATCCAGGTCGTATGAACTCGTAGAGAGCAATGCAGACCGCCATCGGGCGATCTCGTCATCTCTCATTCATGCCACGATATCGACACACGGCAGATCAAGCCCTCGCCACTATTCCCAGTCGTCACCGGCAACGAGTGTCAGAGTTTGCGGGCAACTCCCCCGTAGGCTGCGACGAACGGCGGCTCACCGAGATCAGTCGGCGCCACATTCCATTGGGTGATCGGCACGAAGCCCGATTCTACGAACTCCAGACCATCGAACACCGCCCGAATCTCCTCCTGCGTGCGCGGAGAATACGGCACACCACCGGATTTGGCGTATTCCGCACACAGATCCATGTAGCCTTGACTGTCGACTGTGCCGTCCCACAGAACCAGGAAACTGCCCGATGGCATCGCCGCCACCACCGTCGCTACGATCCGCCTCATGTCCTCGTAGCTGTGGGCGTGACCCAACACTCCCATGAACATCACGGCAAGCGGGCGCTGAAAATCAAGAATGTTGCGGGCCTCAGCAAGTATTTTCTCCGGGTGATGGAAATCAGCGTCGATATAGCTGGTGACTCCTTCATCGGTGGTATCGGTCAACAATGCGCGAGCGTGTGCGAGCATCAGCGGATCGTTGTCGACGTAGACGACCCTTGCTTCTGGGGCGACAGACTGTGCGACCTCGTGCGTATTCTGCATTGTCGGCAGGCCGGTGCCGATATCGAGGAACTGGGAAATACACTGTTCCTGTGCGAGATAGCGCACTACCCGGATCAGGAACTGACGCGATTGAGTGGCCATCACTGCGATGCCTGGATCGATCCGCAGGCTCGCATCTCCAACTTCGCGGTCGATCTCATAGTTATCTTTACCTCCCATCCAATAATTCCAGATCCGCGCAGAATGTGGAATATCGGTACGAATGACAGGGTATCGCTCGTCCATGACTCCTCCTCCGAGAGTGGCAGATCGGGCCGAAACTTGTTGCCGCACAAGGTACTCACTCCCCACGGACTCTACAACCTGGACCGGCGAAGCGACTGCATATCCCGAGGATCGTCACTGATTCCTGTCGCTGTCCCGGTTCCTGCCCGTATCCGGTGACCAAACCTCACGCTCGTGCGGACGGCCACTGACACGAGCGGGAGAAACGCCGAGACGCGAGTGTCGGAAACCCGTGCCGGAAATCAACGTCGGCAAACCCCTGATTTCTAGCCGGGGGTGCTACGCAGTCCGGGAAACCGCTGGTGGAGGTTGGCGATCTGGCGTCGGACCTGCGCCAGTTCGGCTTCGACCCCCTGGTGGGGTTGCTCGGCGCCCCATTGACCGCGCCGGCGCACGAGGCGCTGGGCGTACTGCTCGAGGTCGGCGAGGAACATGCGTGCTTGAGCGGTTTGGGGATCCTCGCTCACTGGAAGACCGCTTCAACCGGTCGCCGAAAGCCTGCGCAAGACTCCGCGTTCGACCAGCAGTGGCACGAAATCGCGGACCGGCCGGCCATCGAAGCCACGGTGGACCTCGGCGACGAGGGCTTCGATAGTGTCGGCGCCCAGGGCGGGGAACTCGACGGTGAGGCGGGCGACGAGCGCGGCGATCTGCTGGTCTTCGTCATTGGCTGCCATACTTCATGGTTGGGCGCGGCCCCCTGCGTCGTCAACATCCCATATTCCCGATTCGGGGGGAGTATGCCACGACCGGTCATCGACCGTCGATGCAAGGGAGTCCCGCGATCGCCAACTGCGCATCACCGGTCAACGGCTCCGGACAACTCGACGTCGAGAGACATCGTGGAGCCAATGTCCAGCAACACCACCGCTGGTGGGACTTTTCGCGAATGCGCACCTCCCGCCCCGGTGTCTCGCGGACACGACATACCCTCCCGGCGGTCCCCTCCCGCGCGGCACCGCCACTCCAGTGGGTGATGACCCGGATCTGCGGGCGCGGATGGCCGGCCACCACAGAGACCGCACACCGGCCCTTCCTCGCAACCAGATCGAGTCACGGTCCGCGACGGGTGTCGAGGATTGGCGTGTTCATCGACGAGCCGCGGGCCACGATACCCGTCATCCCGGATGCCGTAGCGAGTCGCGGCCGGTCAAGGTCAGTCGATGCGCGCCTGTGGGGGAACATCCTGGTCGTGGACGTGGCTGGCCGCCGCGGCGGTGGCGCGCGCGGTAAATCGGCGCTTTTCCCACCAGTAGGCGGCGGCGACCGCCGCGTAGGCGGCGGTGATCAGCAGGATGGGTATCAGCACCGCGAAGCACACCAACAGGGTCGTCGTCATGACAGGGCTCCCTGAACCGAAGGTCGCCGCCACACCGCGGCCGCTCTCGTCCTGCCCGGAATGTTGGTGCCCCGACGTGTCCGGTCAACACCGGGCGCAGAACCGGGTCGGATGCGGCGGTGGCCCGGACGCGGGTACATCCGGGCCGCCTCGGCCTCGACGCGAGCGCGCTACCCCTGATACGAGGTTCGGTACACCGGGGCGTGGCCCGTCGGGTCGAGACGTCGAGTCCGTACCGACGACACGGGGGTGCAGGAGCCCGCGCGGCGCCCGAGCCCGGTAGGTCCCCGCCGGGGCCGACCCGGTGCAGGGCGGAAACACCGGGGCACCTGCGAGTATGAGGCATCCACCACCACCGCGCATCTCGTACGGCGAGACCCTTCGGGATCGTCGCCGATGCGACAGGCACACCGACAACCGCGGACCGGAGCAGGAACGGTCCGGTGAGCGAGCCCGGCGCCGGTGTCCCGGGCCGATCCGATCAGCACCCAATACATCGACGAAGTGAGTCCGGACCCGACAAGCCCGCTCACGCGAGATTCCCAGAGGGCTACCAGCGGATTGCCTCACCGCCGAGACCCGACTCGGACGACGGCAGCCCGCCACGGGCAGTGCTCGCGACCGGCTTGCGACGACTTCGGACTCGGTTCTCGTGCCGGGTCATCGGCACCGCCCGACATTCAGCCGTGGCCGTTTCGCACTGCGCACCAGAAACAACGGACGCTCGGTGGTCGCGATTGTGTTGTGCCCGATGGCCTTCGGGTGTTGGCGGTGAGGAAGTCCTCCACGATGTGGTAGCGGTCGGTGGCGGTGAGGGCCTTGACCGGTAGGCGGCGGCAAGGCGTTCCAGCCACGACGACAACGACTCCAGCGGGCTCGGCGGCGGATGCACCGGCCAGCGTGCCGGACAGTTCACAGTTCCAGCCGGGCGCGCAGTTGCCACAGGTCGTCGGGGGTGAACAGGTCGGCGGCCACACCGTGGGCGACGCCGCGCCGCGGTGCCTCCTCGGCGAATTCGGTGAGCACCCGCGCGATCTCGCTGGGTTCGTGTCCCAGCTCGGCCAGCAGGGCCTCGGTCTCGGTGCGGGTCCGCAGGAAATGCGGAGGCACATCCCATTTCCGGATCAGCAACTCGCGTTCCTCGGCGATGCGGGCCGGGGTCGGATCGAACGCGACGAGGAACGCCAGCACGTCGCGGGCGGTGTCGGGATCGGCGCGCACCGCGCGTTCGACATCGGCCACCAGCTCGTGGATAGCGGCCCAATCCTGAACCCGCATCGCCGCATGCAGATCGCCGATCGCCACCGGCGTGCCGGCTGCACGGGCCGGATCGTCACCGGGATAGACCGTCTCGTGCGCCGGTGCCTTCAACAGCAGGCCAAGGCTCCCGCGCGGGTGGATCCACCGGTCCGCGGCCAGTTTCACCGCGACCGCCGCCGCGGTGAGCAGATCGTGCTGCACACCCCACGGCAGATTCTCGAACGGCTGCCACGCGCGCAGGCCGGCGCGCTCGGGCAGCTTGGCCGCCTCCCAGATCTGCGCGAGCAACTGCGCGGAAGTCTTGCTCAGGGCCGAAACCGACAGGCTCAGCTCGTCGAGCAGGCACCGCAGCAGCCGAAACCACACCCCGGCATGCACGGTGCGGCGCGGCAACACCACATACGCGGTGGTCAGCGCCTGATGGGTGTAATTCTCCAGGGCGGCAACCGCTTCGGTGACCGCAACCGGCACCGGGGCGCTCCCGGAGAGCCGGACGGCCAACAGTTCCTCCGCTGACCACAGCCGACACCGGTGCTCGGTGCAGCCTATGGTCAGCGGCAGATCCCACATCAGCGCCCGTACCGGATCCGGTGCGCTCGTGCACAGCGGACAGGTCCGGTTCAGGCGAGCGGCCGGAATCCACGGGCCGCGCCAGCGACGGCGGCTGGCCAGCACGAAACGAGTGGACTCCCGGGGAGCCAGCAGCACCGAATGCTGCTGCACATAGTGTCGAAAGTGTCCTCGGCGTCGCGGGCCGCCATCAGGTAGCTGTCGAACAGGCACGGCACCCATCCGGGCAGTGTCATCATCGCCAGCCGCCCAACCGGGACTCCGGTGCGCTGTGAGAGCGCATCGAACAGCTCCGGTAGTGGTTGCTGGTCGAGCAGGTCCGGAATCGCTGCGAGCACACCGAGATTCGGGCCCAGCAACTCCCGCACCGGCACCGCATAGGTGGTGGCGAGCCGCGACAGCCACGACGACAGCGATCCAACTCGCCCGGCGGCGGGTGTAGCGGCCACCGGCGCGGGGTGCTCGCCGATCGTGCCCTCGCAGCGGGTGAGCAGATAGGTCGCCATCTCCTCGGTCGCGATCGGCGAAGGCCGGCGCAGTGGGAACGCGGCGGCGAAGCTGGCCAACAGCGTGCACGCCTCCGCGCCCGGCTCCCAGCGCGGCAGCGCCAGCGGCGCGAACCGGTTCTCGAGCTGATCATCGGAGCGGATCGCGAGATACGCGTCCCGAATCCCGACGCCCACCAGGGGGATTCGCAGGCTGTTGCCGAGAAACCGCAGCAGGTTCAAAAACTCCCGCCGCACACCGCTGTTGCGGCCGCCGAGGACATTGTGCAGCTCGTCGATCACCAGCATCCGCACCCCACACGCCTAACACAGCCGCAGCACCAACTGTTCGAGGTCGGCCAACCGCGGTGCGCGCGGCCGGATCGGCGCACCCAACGCCGACAGCAGCGCCACATGGAAGCGGACCACGCTCGGATCCGAGGGCATCTGCACCGCCAGCACCGGGATCTCCTCCCGGTCCTCATGCGAGATCGGCGGGTGGTCGCGGCGGAACTTCTCGATGACCATCGACTTGCCGTTGTTGGTCGGCCCGATCAACGGTGTTGCGGCGGGCCTTGCGGCTGGTCGCGGTCGCGTCGTCGGTGATGTGGCGCATCTGCTCGACCATCGCGAACAGCGCGTTCTCGTCCACCTCGGCGCGGCCCTGCTCGCGCAGCCGGGCCACCGCCGCGGTCTGCTCCCACACGCTGATCGCCGGCCGCGACCACGTCCGGTACGGCACCTCCAGATACTCACCGGTGTCGGGATGCAGCGCCCAGATCCGGGAGATATCGCGCGGATCGCGGCGCAACACGAACTTATCGAGGCGTTCCCGGCGCGCGATCAACGGCCGCAGCACATCCGCGTAGTACTGCACGTGATCCAGCTGAAAGCCGGTGCGCCGCAACGAGCGGCGGATCACCGGCAGGAAATCGACCAGGAACGCGGTCTCGTTGGTCACCGTCGGCGGCGCCCCCTGAGCCGCGGCCTTCTCCGCCCACACCCCCGCCGGGGTCCGCCCGCCCAACCCGTCGTGGGGTTCGCCGTGGTAGCAGGCCACCGCCAGGGCCATCCAGCGGTGCAATTCGGTCAGGGTGAGAACGGCTTTCGCGTCGCTGTCGTAGTCGCGCCGGGAGCGAGTGTCGGAAAACGTTGTCCCGGGCAGCTCATGGACCATCGTCATCATGGTGCCGATCAGCCGCTCGATCACCCCACCGAAATGCGGCTGCCCCAACGGCCGGTACCGCACATCGATGCCGTGTTGCTCACTGCCGCGCCGGAGGGCCTCGCTCTTGAACTCACTCTCGTTGTCCACATACAGCTCATGCGGCTTGCCGCTCATCGGCCACACCGCCACCACACCGATCCGCTCCAGCCAGGCGCGTTTGTCGATCGCCATGTGCGCCAAACACAATCCGACCGACGTCGCCGACGGCGCTTCAAGGGTGATCACGAACCCGGGCACGCACCGGGTGACCTCGTCGATCGCGGCGGTGACATAGGGGCGGCCGATCGGCAGCCGATGGAACTCGTCGACCACGATCACATCCGCCGGGGTGTGATCGATCTGCACCCGCTCGAGCAGCCCCTCCACCGGCGGCGTGGCCCCGCCCGCGGACCGCCGCGACCGTGCCGCGTTCTGCCCCTCCCGCGCGGTCGTGGCCTTGACCGGGTCGAGCTTGCCGATCCGCCGTGCCACCGACGACCGCGACGGTGGCCGTAGCCCGGCCATCTTGCACTCCCGGTCGATCTCGCGGCAGATCACCGCCACCGAACGCCGCTGCCTGCTCAGATACCGAGACCGCAGCACCCGCCGCATGATTTCCTCCACCGCATCCGGTAGCCGTTCGCCACCCCGGCCGCCGGAAGAGCGGCCCGGCAACAGATCCGACGCCACACCCTCACCGGCGCGCCAGCGTTTCACCAGTGCGTAGACCTGCCGCTGCGTCAACCCCAACCGGGCGGCAGCCTCCTCAGCGACCAGCACACTCACCCGATTCAGCTGCGCGAGCGGCCCGATCACCTCCGCCCGACGCACCGCCGTCTGCCAGTGCGCCTCTTCCGCGCCCAACACGCCACGATCCGACAGCGACGAATCCCCGGCCATCCCGGCCACCCCCGTGCTGAAGACGAGTACGAGTCGAAAACACGGTACTGAACAGGAGTTCGAGACACGCCGATGTTCGAAGCCCCTGAATCCGCCCGGTGAGTCCGGAGACTTATTGGTGTGACAGCTCGGCGGGTTGCCGGGCTGGTTGTTGAGCGTAGTAGGCGGCTTCCATCTCGGCGGGTGGCATGTCCCCGCAGTGCTGGTATAGCCGCCGATGGTTGAACCAGTCCACCCATTCGGCCGTGGCAAGCTCGACCTGATCGACCGTGCGCCACGGGGCTCTGGGCTTGATCAGCTCGGTCTTGAAAAGGCCGTTGATCGTCTCGGCGAGGGCATTGTCGTAGGACGAACCGACAGCCCCGACCGAGGGCTTGATCCCGGCCTCGGCGAGGCGCTCGGTGACCGCAATGGACATGTATTGCGCTCCGCGATCGTGATGGTGGACAACATCTTTCACGTCCCAGCCCTGACGTTCACGAGTCCAGATCGCGTGCTCGATGGCATCGAGCACCAGGGCCGTCGTCATCGATGTGGCGGTGCGCCAGCCGATGATCCGCCGCGCATACGCATCGACGACGAAGGCGACATACACCCACCCAGACCACGTCCGGACATAGGTGAAATCGGCTACCCACAACCGATTCGGAGCGGGCGGCGCGAATTTCCGTTGCACCAGATCCGCCGGCCGCGGCGCGGCCGGGTCCGCGATCGTGGTGCGTTTGACCCGCCCACGCACCGCACCCCGCAACCCGGCCCGCCGCATCAGCCGCTCAACAGTGCAGCGGGCCACCGAGATACCTTCCCGATTCAGTTGCAGCCACACCTTTCTCGCGCCATAGACACCGAAGTTCTCGGCATGCACACGCCCGATCTCCACGGTCAGTTCCTCGTCCCGCCTCTCCTTCGTGGTCGGGGTCCGGTTGCGGTGTTCGTAATAGGTCGATGGGGCGATCTTCACCCCGAGCTCGGCGAGCACGGCGCAGATCGACTCGACACCCCATCGCAGACCACCGTTTTCCCGGTGGCCCTGGTGATCGCTGATATATCTGACGGTCAGCGCTGGGGCCGGTCCAGTTCGGCGATGCTCCTATGTCAAGCTGCGTGCAGCGCAGCGATTTCGGTGACCGCGGTGGACTGCTGGGCTACGGTTCG
>NZ_LZML01000096.1:0-2686 GCF_001665695.1 Nocardia sp. 852002-51101_SCH5132738
ACGACAAAACCCGCCTTCTCCACTGTTTGGCGACGGAGAGAAGGCGGGCCCCGAAATGAAGCGACGTTTGTCGGTGTTGAAGTCACACAAGCTGTGTGACCTCGCCAGCGGTTAGGACGATACAGCCAGACACTGGAACGTGTCGAACGACTCGCCCTCCGCAATACACCGGCAAACATCGCCCCGACCCGAAAGGGGCGCACTATGAATGCCGCTGTTTCCGCTGGTCATCGCCAAATGACCACCTCGAACACCACCGAGCCGAGCTCCGGATCGCGTGACCTGTTTGATATCAATCCCGCCCGGCGTGCCGTGTGCCGCTCGGTGCTGTGGAGCCTCACCCAACACGCCGACGACGCTGGGAAATGCTGCCCCGGCATGGATCTGCTGGAGCTCGAGACCGGCCTGCCCGAGGTGACGATCGCCGCAGCGGTCGAGCTACTGGCCGAACACGGCGTGATCACCGTGGAGGAATCCGCCGCCGGCGACCTGTTCCGCGTGATCGCCGTGGGAGGCGACCAGGCGGTGCGCCGATGAGCAACTTTCACACCGCCCTGGTCGATCGGGTGCATCTGTTCGACATCGAGGCCACCAAGTGGGCCGCCTGCAAGAGCGTGCTCCACTGCCTGGCCAACCACGCCAACGAGTCCGAGCGCGATCTGGCGTGGCCCGGTATGGAGTTGATGATGCTCGAGACCGGCATGTCCGAATCGGCGATATCGCGGGCTGCGGGCCTGCTGCATGACACGGGGTGGATCTTCCGGCGGCGGCGCTACGGCAAGTCGAACATGTACCGGCTCAACAGGACCAAGCTCGAGCAGCATCAGGTGGCGCGGCCGGACCCGAAGGCCGTCCACATGGCAAAGCACCTGCCCGACATGCTGTTTCCCGGCGAGAAGCTGGAGGAACTGGTGGATGTGGACCGGCTGGCCGACGACAAGCCGACGATCCCCGGTCGCAGCACTTCCCGCCAGCGCGCCACCCGGAGGAACGGGGAAAAGGGGGCGGGATCTGCGCAGGTCAGCGAGCCTGTGGATAACTTTTCCGCCGAGAAACCCCAGGTCGGAGACAGTTCCGTCAAATCGACGGATTCGAAAACTCGTTCGAATATGTCAAATCGACGGGACTGTTCCCGTCAAATCGACGTGTCTAATCCCGTCGATTTGACGTGCTATCCGTTAGAGAACCACCAGAGAACCGAAGAGACTTCTTCCGTCCGTCCGATTCGTAACGTTCGTAACGCGCGTGCGGGCGACGAGACGGACGGACGGACGGACGATTCCTCCGCATCTACGCACCCCAGTCAGCCGCCGCTGCTGGCGGCCGTGTCCGATCCCGTGGCAGCCAAGGAAATCCCGGCGACTCGAGGGCAGGAGCTCGTGGCCGGCGAAGCGATCCAGGCCGATCTGGCGCGGATCGACATGCGGCCGGGTCAGCGTCGCCAGCTCGCGACCGTCGTGGACCGGGAGCTGGCGCGGTTCCCCGAGGACAAGGTTCGCAGCTTCCTGGCGGTCAAGGCCCGCGAGGCTGCTACCGCCACGTACCTGATCAAGGCGTTCACGCTGTACAGCGATGAGATCTACCTGGCCACCGATCCCGTTGAGGTAGCCGGCCAGCACCGCGCCGACGCGGCCCTGGCCGAGGCATTGGAGGCCGATCGGTGCACAGAGCACCCGTACTCCGGACGCCGCGCTGATGGCAGCTGCTCACAGTGCTGGGTCGCCGCCATGGCCGATTTGCCCTCCGCAGACGCCCCGGAGGCCCCAGCCCCTACCGGAACCCCCGTTCGAGGCTCTACGGGCGAAATAGCCGCCACTACGGGCGCTTCGGTGATCACAGCACCCAACGCCGCGGAGCGGTGCGTGGCATGCGAATCGGCGGTCGGGGTGGTTCGGGAGGAGCTTCCCCTGCGCTCCCGGGTCTGTGACCAGTGCTGGAGCGCCGAGGCAGCCGCCTCGTGACCGATTCAGTGGCCAGCTGGGCGCCACTGCGAACCATCCCGAGTTCGAACTATGCGGCGGCGGCCCCGTCGCACCGAAGGAGAGTGAGAGTGATGGCGGGCAACCGTCCGAAGAAGAACCGCTCGAATCGGGGCAAACGCGCGCAGGACCGCGATGCGGCCCGGATGCTGCGCAAGTACCCGCTGTTGGCGTTTCCGCCGCCGTTCAAGACGTACGAGAACTGGTTCAACGTGCCCGACGTCGCCGGGGAGTGGTTCGAATACCCGTCCCCGCCAGGGCAACTCAGCGATGACGCGAAACAGATGATGGACACGCTGATCAAGCTCGGCCCGCGCTACCGCAACAAGGTGCCCGAGGCCGCGCTGTACCTGGACCAGCAGGTCACCGCAGGAATCATCCCCTTGGCCGTGCCCGGCGACCCCGAGTCGGTCAATCCGCTCCCCGTGGCGCAGCTGGCCGGCGAACTCTCCGACCCGGAGCACTGGAGGCAGATCCGCGAGCAATTCCCGGACTTCGACGGCTCCGCTGAGGACCCGACCGCCAACTGGGCCGACACGATGGGCCTGCACATGCACGAACTTCACTCCCACGGCGCGCTCGTGCTCGACGACAACCACCGCGTCCATCTGGCCCGCCCACCCCAAACCTTCCGCGACCGTTGGCTTTTGCACGGCTACGACCTCGATCCGGAAGGCCAGGGCTGATGGGCAGACAACCGACCCAGC
>NZ_LZML01000097.1:0-1001 GCF_001665695.1 Nocardia sp. 852002-51101_SCH5132738
CTGAAAAGCGGAAGGTCGCCGGTTCGATCCCGGCCTTGGCCACCACATCCCCCTGACATATCACCTGGTCAGGGGGATTTTTCGTGTTCTTCGGCAATGAGGGCCGCTGCCAGGATTGACCGCTGGTATCCGCCCCGATCCGCGCAATGTCGCACGTTCGTTGCACGCGCCGACCGCCGGTCTACCGGCAACCGACTGCTCTTCCCCGCCTTCCTCATACTGGCCGCCCTCAGCGGAAGTCGGGCGTGTCAAGGATGCGCAGCACCGCGTAGCGGACGCCGTAGGTGGTCCTTGACTCGTTCGGCTGGAGCGAGACGATTCGGCTATGAGGAGGGTGGGGAAACCTCCGCCAACCCGCCCGGCGCCAGTGGCCCGGAGCTGAGCGCTCCTCTATCTACTAGATATAAGGCGAATTCGGCAGCGACCCGACGCAAGTTGTGGCGGAAACCCGATGCGGACGGAAGGACCGTCGTCCGCACCGGGTAACCGGTGTCCCGATGTGACCAGCATCGGGGGATCGGCTGGAGTCGACGTCGTTGGCGACTCACTCACCGGCGGCGCTGCCGGTGGCCGAAGCGGTGGGAAGGGGGCCGGAGCCCCCTCCGGGTCACTCGTAGGCGGCTGCGGGGTCGTAGCTGTCGGCGGCTGCCTGGCTGGCGATGTCCTGGAGGTGGTGCGGGTGGCAGCGGTAGGTGGTGCGTCCGAAGAGGGCGGGCTGGATCTCGGTGGCGGGGGCGTCGCAACCGCGGATTCCGCAGATGTAAGTGGTGGTGGTGCTCATCGGGAGGTCCTTCCTCGTTGCTGTGGTCGATCTGGGCTTGTCCAGACCGCCGGTGTGGGGTGCGGAAAAGGGTGGGCGAATGCCCATCACGAAGTGACGCGTAGCGCCCTTTGCAGTGCCCTGCGCCGGTGGTATGCCTTCGGCAGATCGTCCACAGCAATGGGGAAGGACCTCCCGATGAGCTCCACCACCACTTACATCTGCGGAATCCGCGGTTGCG
>NZ_LZML01000098.1:0-126883 GCF_001665695.1 Nocardia sp. 852002-51101_SCH5132738
CCCACCACCCCCCCCCCCCCGACCACGTCCGGCAGCGCGACCCTGCCCGGAGTATCGCCGCCCGGTTTCGACCTCGGGCCGAGCGTCGGCGGCTCCCTGGGCCTGTCCGAGAATCTGGACGCGAACATCGGTCCCGGTCAGGTCACCACCGCCACCACCGCGACGGCCACCCTGGACAACACGACCACGTTCCCCTACCACATCGCCTTCAACAACGCCGCGTTGAACGTCTCCCAATGCGCGTCCCCGGTTGCGGCCGTCCCGTTCGTCTCCACCACGGTGTCGACGGCGACGGGTCTGGTCCAAACCACCGCGTACGGCGATCAATTCACGTTCTGACACGCACTGCCCATCGATACAGCCTGGGCCGCCCGCAGTGCGGGCGGCCCAGGTGCATTCAGGTCAGGACATGGCCTCGCTCACCGCGTTCGGTCCGTCGAACATACGGTCGGGCATGCTCTCGAGCGCGTCGACGATCTCCGCGCCGGCGCCGTTGTTCCGCGCCGCGCGCACGATATCGCGGCGGTCACACGGATAGTCCACGCCGGAGAGATACTTCTGCACCTGAATGGGATTCACCTTCTGGCTCATCGTTTCTCCTCTCTCGGTACTGTCCGTTCGGGAATGGAACGACGGGGCGATACCACCGGAATCGGGGCCGAAACATCGCAGTTGCCGAATCGCTGCCGCGATGACCTGACCGGTCCCGATCTGCAGCAGTCCGGAGTCCGGTTCGGTGGCGTGCGGATCGCCGATATGCCCCGCCCCCGTCGCCGCGACCAGTCCGGACGCACCACCGGGGATGACGACATTGCCGAGCGGGCATGTCGGTTGATTCTCCGCGAGCGCCTCCTGATGTCAGCGAGCGGACGACGCGATGGCGCCCGCAGCGGCCGTGGCGGCGGTCCGCCGATAGGCCGCCGAGGTATCCCTGGAGATCCGATCCCACGAATAACGTCCGCGGGCTCGTTGCAGACCCGCCTCGCCCATCACCCGGCGCGCCTGCCGGGTGTCGAGCAAGCCCGACAGGACCTCGGCCAGAACGGCGGGGTCCCTCGAGGGGACCAAGTGTCCGGTCACCCCATCGAGAACGGTGTCGAGCATTCCGCCGACCGCGGTGGCGACCACGGGCTTCGCGCACGACATCGCTTCGAGGGGAACGATGCCGAACGGCTCGTACCACGGCGTGCACACCACGGCGTCGGCCGAGCGCAACAGCATCGGCATCTCCGCCCGCAGTACCGGCCCGCGCAGCCGGACTCGTTGCGACACACCGTATTCCGCGGCCACGGCCCGCAATCGCGCTTGCTCGGCTTCGTCCTCGGCGCTCGCCGAACCGCCGGCGATGACCAGTTCGGTATCGGGGACCTCCGACAGTGCCGCGATCGCGGTGTCGAACCCCTTGCGCCGCACCATGCGGCCGACCGAGACGATCCGCCGCGGCAGCTCGGGTTCCTCGGCGGGGCCGTCGGGAGTGAACAGCGACAGGTCGACACCGCAGGGCACCACCGATGTGCGCTCGCGCGGCACACCCATCCTGCCCAGCTCGCGGACCTCGTCGGAACAGGTCGCGACGATATGGGTCGCTCCCGCCGCCACCCGGCGCTCGGATTGGACACGGGAGCGTGGGCTGGTGTCGGCCAGCCCTTGAAAGCGCCGCTTCACGGTGCCCAGCGCGTGGAAGGTCAGAACGACCGGAACGGCGAGGTCGCATGCGGCGCGTTCGGCGGCGATCCCCGACATCCAGAAATGCGCGTGCACGACGTCAGGCCGATCGGCACTCCACTGGGCGCGCAGGAAGGCGGCGAACTCGCCGAGGAACGGCAGAATATCGTCTTTCGAGATGTGCTCCGGCGGACCGGCCGGAACGTGGATCACGCGATATCCCGCCCCCACCAGCACTTCGGGGGGAATGTCGGGGTCGTCTCGGCGGGTGTATACCCGCACATCGTGCCCCAACCGGGCCAGTCCCGCAGCGAGCTCGGACACGTGCACGTTCTGCCCGCCCGCGTCCACACCACCCAGGGGAGCCAACGGGCTCGCGTGCTCGGACACCATCGCAATCTTCACGCTTCCTCCGATCCGCGTCGCCGCCGGTGGATCTCGCGCTCTCGAACTGCGCCATAGCCGGCGGAAACCGTGCCATGGATGTTGGGACTCGCTGCGCCCGGCTCGATCGTCGACTTCTGAACCGGTTCGTGGTCGTCATGCCCTCGCAGCGGCGATGCAAACGGTCCGGAGCAGAACCATCGGGCAACCGGGCGGGCGGCGGATGTGACAGTCCAGCCGCACGGCGGCGGCTCCCGGCCGAATCCCCCTGTGCGCCATTAAATCCGTGGGCAAGCATCGGTTCGCGCGCCGCGGGCTCGTCGGCACTGGACCGCAACTCGCCCGGCCGCGCGCAGGTAGCCGGCCGTGTACAGGTAGGTTGTCTTCACTCCGCAGCGGCGCGGCGAATTGCGCAGGTGGGCGCCGTGCTCGTCGGCTCCGGCAAGCGGGACCAGCCACGCTTCGACGCCCAGGGCCGCGGTAGCGGCCGCCCCGCCCGGCAGGTGACTCGGCGTGTGCACGTCGACGACGGGGGCGGCACCTCTCGGCACAGTCGCTCCGAGCGCACCCACACCAGACGTCGGGGACCGCGTCCCGAGGACGACGACCGCGGCGCGCTCGTCATCGTCAGCCCTAGAACCGGGCCCAGTACCGGACTTCCCGGCACCGGCCCAGGAAGTCGGCCACCGATGCGCCCGCCGCGAGATCCATGACGCCGGCATCGAGTTCGCCGGTCAGTCCCGCGGCCGCGAACAGCGCGCCGGCATTGCGGTGGGCGATGAATTTGCCGTGCGCGTAAGCGTCGCTGACGAAGTCGCGCGCCGGCGGCACGGTGGCGAGTTCGGCGGCTCCGGCCTCGGACGCGAGAATCACGACCGCGTCGTAGAGCACCGAGGGTCCGCCGTCGATCTTCTGGTCCGCTTCGACAGTTTTGCCGTCCTCGGTAGTGACACCGCCGACCTTCGGCGCGACGATCTCGAGGATTGCCTTCTCCGCCTGCACCGCCTCACGGACCTCGGCCAATGCCTCGGCATCGACCCCGTCGGTGACCAGCACGCCGATCTTGCGCCCCGCGATGCTGTCCGGGCCGTTGCGCACGATACTCAGCGCGGGCGAGGGCGCCAGATCGGTGATCGGCTCGCGGGCACAGCGAGCCGGTTCCGGAAGCTCCGCGAGGCCGAGCCCGTCGGCGACCGCCGTGGCCAGATCCTCGTGAACATTGCGCAGCGCGGCGACGACCCGGGCACGGATCTCGACTCGATCGCATTTGCTCAGCTCGAAGACGAACGCCTCGACGATGTGCCGCTGCTCGATACTCGTCTGGCTCACATAGAACTGACGAGCCTGGCTGTAATGGTCGGCGAAGCTTTCCGCGCGCAGCCGGCGTTTGGGACCGGAAACAGTCTCGGGAACCGTCGTGAAGCCCCGTTCGGGGTCCTCGCGCGGGCCCTTGATCTCGTCGGGCCACGAATTGGGCTCGTAATTGGCCCGGCCCTTCGGATTGACCATAGCCATGTGGCCGTCCTGCTGGAACGTCGCGAACGGGCACTTCGGCGCGTTCACCGGCAGATGGGTGAAGTTGGGGCCGCCGAGCCGCTTCAGTTGGGTGTCGAGATACGAGAAGTTGCGGCCCTGCAGCAGTGGGTCGTTCGTGAAATCGATGCCCGGGATGATGTTCTGCGTGCAGAACGCCACCTGCTCGGTTTCGGCGAAGAAATTGTCGACGACCCGGTTCAGCACCAGCTTGCCGACCGGGCGCACCGGCACTTCCTCCTCCGGGATGATCTTCGTCGGATCGAGGATGTCGAAGGCGAAGCGATCGGCGAAGTCGTCGTCGAACAGCTGCATGCCCAATTCCCATTCCGGATAGTCACCGGACTGAATGGCATCCCAGAGATCGCGGCGGTGGAAATCGGGATCGGCGCCGTTGATCTTCAGCGCCTCGTTCCACACCACCGACTGCATGCCCTGCTTCGGCTTCCAATGGAATTTGACGAACGTGGAGCGGCCCTCGGCGTTCACCAGCCGGAAGGTGTGGACACCGAATCCCTCCATGAACCGGAACGAGCGCGGAATCGCTCGGTCGGACATGATCCACAGCAGCATGTGGGTCGATTCGGGAGTGAGCGAGACGAAGTCCCAGAAATTGTCGTGGGCCGTCTGAGCCTGCGGAAAGCCACGATCGGGCTCCTGTTTGGCGGCGTGGACCATATCCGGGAACTTGATGGGGTCCTGAATGAAGAAGACCGGGATATTGTTCCCGACCAGATCCCAATTGCCCTCGCGCGTATAGAGTTTCACCGCGAAACCACGGACGTCGCGAGCCAGATCGAACGAACCCTTGTTACCGGCCACCGTGGAGAATCGGACGAATGCCTCGGTCCGGCGACCGGCCTCCTGGAACGGATCGGCCCGGGTCAGATCGGACAGCGAATCGTAGTTCTCGAAATAGCCGTGCACGCCGAAACCGCGGGCATGAACCACCCGCTCCGGAATCCGCTCGTGGTCGAAGTGGAAGATCTTCTCGCGGAAGTGGAAGTCCTCCAGCAGCGCGGGCCCGCGCTCCCCCGCCCGCAATGTGTTCTGATCGTCTCCGACAACCACACCCTGCTGAGTGGTCAGCCGCACGTCCTCACCGGTTGCCTCCTGGTGAGTTTCGCCGCCGTTGCCCGGCCGACCTGCCACATCGTCCGTCATCTCCCGACCTCCTGCCGCTGTACGCCGAACCGCTCGGTCACCGAGCCGATACCCGCCCGGTCCGGAGACAAACGTTCGCTCGGCTACCGAAAGGGCCGTGCGGCGAACTTCGACGAGCAGACCCTCCGGCCCGCGACGGCGAGCGAAAGTCGTTGCAGTCCTCGAGATCCCGATCGCTCAACGAACGGCACAGCTTGGGCCGGTCCCGAGCAGGACAGCTGCGGGCGGCCTCGGCGTTCGATCCCGGTCTTCGGACGCGTTTTCCCTCCCCATCACGCGCACTACCCGAGCCGATCGCGACTATTCCTCGGCAAGTGACCGAAGACCCTATGAACGGCCGGCATCCTGTCCGTAGAAAAGGCTGCAGCGACATCGCAGGCGGTAGGGAGGAGTGACGCCGAGGGCGCCATGGCCGAGCAGATGAAGAGATCGATCATCGCAACCGCGCTGTTGGCCGGAGCCGTCGTCCTGGCGGCGCCGGCGGTGGCTCCCGCCGATTCGCCCGCCCGGGCGGTGGGGCCCGGCACCTCGCTCGGCCTCTGCACGATCACCGCGGCCGGACACGACGCAGGGGCAACGCGGTGGCGCTCACCGCCGGTCACTGCATGTTCAGCCCCGGGCAGAGCGTCGTCGCCCCCGCCATCGGCAGGATCGGGCACTACGCCAGCTGGACATCGAAATGGGCGCTGCTGCAATCGGATTCCACCAGCGACTGGGCCGTCATCGCACTGCGCCCCGGCATCGACATCTCGACCGTGGCCCCGAACGGCGCCGTGATCGATCACGTCGGTGCGGTCCCGGCCCCCGGCAGCCGCCTCGACAAATACGGCAGCACCACCCGCTCCACCAGCGGCCAGGTCGATTCGGTCACCGACAATGTGATCCACACCTCCGTCCCGGGCCTCAACGGCGACAGCGGCTCCCCCGCCTACCAGGGCACGGGTCTGGTGGGCATCGACTCGCAGATCAACCCCACGACACCGGCCGGCCCGTTCTGGTTCTCCGGCATCGAGGGTGTGCTGGCCGAGATCAACTCCCGTCCGGGGATCGTCGGCTACGGCTTCCGGATCGGCTGATCCGATGCGCCACTCATACAGATCAACGTCTGCTGGCCGGTCGCGATCAGTGTGCGCCGATCGTCGCGGACCCCGAACACCTCCAGCCTGCACACGGTCAGCGTGCGCCCCGATTTGAGGACGACACCGACCGCCTCGAGGTGATCCCCCTCGGCCGGGGCGAGCAGATTGATCTTGTACTCCACTGTCAGCACCGAGGAGTCGTCGGGGAACAGCGTGTATGCCGCATATCCGCCGGCGCTGTCCGCGATGGCACTGGTGGCGCCGGCATGCACATACCCGTGCTGCTGCGTCACCTCGGGCCGGTGCGGCAGTTCGATGTGCACCCGACCCGGACCGATATGGGCGAGCCGGGCGCCCAGATGACGCATCAGCCCCTGCCGCTCGAAACTCTCCCGGATGCGCGCCTGCACAGCGGGACTCGCCTGCTCGTATGCCGCCTCGTCCATCGATCTCCTCGTGAGCCCGTTCGCGGCGCACATCGTATCCCCGCGCCCTGCGACCGCCCGGCGGTGAGGATCCCGAATCGGACGGCCGGCGTTCGCCCAGGCCAGGGCTCTCAGAACGAGAACAGCCGCTGGTCTGTGGTACGTTCCCACAGGCCAGGGGCTGTTTTCTGCTCCCCCATCTGGACTCGAACCAGAAACCTGCCGATTAACAGTCGGCTGCTCTGCCAATTGAGCTATAGGGGATTGCTCCGGTCAGCCCGTGCGGGCCGGCCGAGCACAAACTTTAGCTTATGTCCGGTCCGCTCCCCAAATCGGCCCGGGAGCTGGGGAAATGCGGAACGGAGCGGCGTGTCGGGGGCGGGCGGCACGGCCCTGACCGCGGTCTCCAACCAAAGTGTGCCGGTGGGGAATTCGAGAGCCCGGCGGTAAGGATCGGAAATTGTCGGTGGGGTCTGGCAAGGTGGTGCCGGATCGACAGTCCGACTCGATGTCGGGCAGGATGTACGGCGCGGACAGCTACTGGGAGGAGCCCGAAAGAATGCTGCGGTTGATCATCGGCGTCGCAGCCGGTTATGTGCTGGGGGCCAAGGCGGGGCGGGCTCGCTACGAGCAGATCAGCAAGACCACCCGTGCTGTCGCCGCCAGCCCGGTCACCCGCAAACTGGTTCAGGCCAGCCGCCAGAAGCTGTCGGACCGCCTCAATACCCAGCCGCGGCTCGAACCCATGGAGCCGATCGACGAGCGCACCACCGTCCTCGTCCCCCAGGACCAGCTCCGCCGCTGAGCCACGATCCCGGTGACACGCTGCCCGACGTTTCCACCGGGCAGCGTGCCACCGGATCGCCCAACTACCGGCCGAGCCGATTTTTCCCGGGCTCCGCTTCGGCCGGCGAGCCCGCGCGTACCGCCGCGGCGATGTGGCGGGCGAGCAGGTGCGGCGCCTGCGCGTGCGCCAGATGCCCCTGCCCCGATAGCCGGTCGATGCGGGCCCGCGGCAGTGCGCCGGCGATGCGGTCGAATGCGGCGCCGTAGGGTGCGGCGTTCGCGTTGAGTTCGCCCAGCAGCAGGGTGACAGGGACGCTCAGCGCCCGATACCGCCGCAGGTCCACCCGGTAGGCCTCGATTGCCGCGAGTTCCGTCGGCAGCGGCGCCGCCAGCGGGCGCAGCACCGCCCACACCGGCGATTCCCGCAGGGCGGCAACATATTCCGTAGAGAAGCCCGATACATCGGTGTTGACCAGCCGGACGGCCGCATCCAGATCACCGCGGTCGACGGCGGCGCGCAGCGCGGGAATCGCGGCGGGGGCGAAGGGCGCCGATACCGGTTCGTAGGCGATCACCGACCGAAGATCCGACCGCTCACAGGCCGCCTCCAGGGCGATCAGTCCGCCGTAGCTCCATCCGAACAGCTCCACCGCCGCGCCGAGGGCGTCGAGGATGTGGTGCAAGTCGTCGATCTCGGTCCGTACGGAGTAGTCGGCTCCCAGCGGGCCGCTCGGCACCCGTCCGCGGCGATTGATCGTCACCACCGGATTGGACAGTCCGAGCCGCTCCACGACGGGCCGCCAGGTGGCGGCATCGGACATGACCCCCGGAACGATCACCAGCGGCGGGCCGTCACCGTCGACGATCTCGGCGGTCAGTTCGGTCCCGGAGCGATGGAAAGAGATCGATCTCATTCCGAATGGAACGATCAGGCCACGTTGAAATCATCCGAGTTGCCCATGGCCTGGGTGAGCAGGCTCTTGCGGTACTGCTCGAGGGCGACCAGATCGCCGAACAGGGCCATGTAGTCGTCCGGCTGTTCGGTCGACGAGACCCGCTGCAGTTTCGACTTGAGCGCGGCGACCTGGCGCCCGACCCACGCCTCCTGCACCCGCGCCAGCACGCCGGAGATGAACCGGGGGATGTCGTCCATCGATTTGACCGGGAGCGGCTCGGCGGCCAGTTCGGAGACCAGTGCGCGCAGCATCAGATCGTCGGTGTGATCGGCGACGCGCGAAACCCATTCCGCGCCACCGAGTCCCGCTGCCGTGCCACCGGCGGCGGCGAGGGCGGCGCGCACGGCGGTGTAAGCGGGGTGGGTGAACGCTTCGGGCTCGAGGCTGTCGAAGATCGGTCCCGCGGTCGCCGGATACTGCAGGGCGGCGGCGAGTACTTGCCGCTGCGGCAGCAGCACCGGATCACCCGGATTCGGGCGGGCGGCGGCCGACTCCGCGACCGCTGTCTCGGCGGCCGCTTCGCGGCCGGGCACGCCCTTCACCGGCTTACCGCGGCGGGCGTGGTCACCGACCCGTCGCACCACCAGCTGGATGTCGTCCCAGCCGACCCACCCGGCCAGTTTCGTGGCGTACGCCTTGCGCAGCGCGTTGTCCTTGATCTGCGCCACCACGGGCACCGCGCGCCGCAGCGCCTCCACCTGCCCCTCGGGGGTGTCGAGGTTGTGGTCGGCGAGCAGGCCGCGAATCACGAACTCGTACAACGGGACCCGCCGGGCCACCAGGTCGCGGACCGCACCGTCGCCGGAACGCTGACGCAATTCACACGGGTCCTGCCCGTCGGGGGCGACCGCGATATACGTCTGCCCGGCCAGTTTCTGGTCACCGGAAAAGGCCTTCAGCGCCGCTGCCTGGCCGGCGGCATCACCGTCGAAGGTGTAGATGATCTCACCGCGCCAGAAATTGTCGTCCATCAGCAACCGGCGCAGCATCGACAGGTGCTCGTCGCCGAAGGCGGTGCCACAGGAGGCGACCGCGGTCGTCACACCCGCCAGATGCATGGCCATCACATCGGTGTAGCCCTCGACGACCACCGCCTGGTGGCTCTTGGCGATCTCCCGCTTGGCGTGGTCGAGCCCGAACAGCACCTGAGACTTCTTGTACAACACCGTTTCCGGCGTATTGATGTACTTGGCGGTCATCTGGTCGTCGTCGAACAGGCGCCGGGCGCCGAATCCGATGACGTCGCCGCTCAGATTCCGGATCGGCCACAGCAGCCGACGGTGGAACCGGTCGATCGGGCCGTGCCGGCCGGGCTTGGACAGCCCCGCCGCCTCCAGCTCCTTGATGTCGAAACCCTTGCGCAGCAAGTATTTCGTCAGCGTGTCCCAACCGGCCGGGGCGTAACCGCAGCCGAAATGCCGCGCGGCGTTGGCATCGAAATTGCGGTCGGTGAGGTACTTGCGAGCCACCTCCGCGCCCGGTTCGCGCAGTTGCGCCTGATAGAACTCGTGCGCGGCCGCATTGGCGGCGACCAGCCGGGAACGGGTGCCGCGGTCGCGCTGCACCGAGGTTCCGCCGCCCTCGTAATTGATCTTGTAGCCGATCCGGTCGGCCAGCTGCTCGACCGCCTCGACGAATCCGACATGGTCGATCTTCTGCAGAAACGCGAACACGTCGCCGCTCTCGCCACAACCGAAGCAGTGGAAGTGGCTGTGGTTCGGCCGCACGTGGAACGACGGCGACTTCTCGTCGTGGAAGGGGCACAAGCCCTTCAGCGAGTCCGCACCGGCCCGCTTGAGCGACACATACTCACCGACGACATCCTCGATGCGTACGCGTTCACGTATTGCCGCGATATCGCGATCCGGAAGTCGACCTGCCACGGCATCCGAGTCTAAAGCGTGTCGAACGACCATGGTTGATCGGTCGGCACCGCCCTTCTCGGGCGTCGTCGGTCTCCACCGCGGCAAACGGCGTGAACGTCGGTTCCCACGTCTCTCGGGAAGGTTTCACCGGCATTCGACGGTGCTGGTCAGAGCCTTCCCGTCAGCGGGCGTTGATGACCCGGCCTCCTGCTTGGGGGTCCGGGGGTTCATGCTGGGCGGCCGCCCAGCGTGCGAGATTTATCGCGGCATTGAGGTCTCGATCGAGCCGGTAGCCACATCCGCAGGTAAAGACGCGGTCAGCCAGCGTCAGTTCTGCGTTGCGCCTCCCAAAGTCAGGGCCCACGCCGACGACCGGGGTCAGTGGGCCGCGATCCGTTCCAGCCTGCTCTCGGTGTAGGAGGCGATCTGGTCGACGATCACGCGCACGCGGGCGGTGTCGTCGGTGGCCGCCTCCCACCACGGCAGCAGGATCGGGTCGAGGCCCTGGGGGGCGCCGGCCAGCAGGCGGTCGGCCACGAATCGGATGCGCTCGCGCTGTTCGGCCTGGCGTTTGTGATGTTCGGGATCCGACATCACGTACCGCAGGGCGACCGTTTTCAACAGCGCGACCTCCGCGGCCACCACGGCCGGCACCTCGAGGTCGGCGGCGTAGCGGCACAGCGACTGCCCGGTCCATGCGGCACGGGTCGCCTCGACCGCCGCGGTCGCGAACCGGCCGACCAGATCGCTGGTCAGCCGCTTGAGCGCGACCGAGGCGCGCAGGGTGCCGTCGTAGCCGGCGGCCTCGGCGATCACTTGCAGCTGCGAGAGCCGCTGACCGGCCGCGATCAGATCGTCGGCGGACAGGTCGCGGTGCTGGCGCTGGCCCAGTTCGGCGAGGGCGGCCTGTTCGGCCGGATCGGCGAGCGCTCGCAGATCGATCCGGCCCGCGATGACCCCGTCCTCGACATCGTGCACCGAGTACGCCACATCATCGGACCAGTCCATGACCTGCGATTCCAGCGACTGCCGCCGCTCGGGCGCACCCTTGCGGACCCAGCTCAGCCGGTCCAGATCGGCGTCGTAGGCGCCGAACTTCGCACCGGAAGCCGTTCTGCCCCACGGATATTTGACGGTGGCGTCGAGGGCGGCGCGGGTCAGGTTGAGGCCGTAACTCTCCCCCGCCGCATCGAAGACCTTCGGCTCCAATCTCGTCAGAATCCGCAGATTCTGGGCGTTGCCCTCGAACCCGCCGTAGGCGTCGGCGAATTCGTCGAGGGCGCGTTCGCCGTTGTGGCCGTACGGCGGATGGCCGATGTCGTGAGCCAGCCCGGCCAGATCGACCAGGTCCGCGTCACAGCCCAGCCCCTCGGCGATGCTGCGCCCGATCTGGGCGACCTCCAGCGAGTGGGTCAGCCGGGTGCGCGGCGTGTCGCCGTCGCGGGGACCCATCACCTGGGTTTTGTCGGCAAGTCGCCGCAACGCCGCCGAATGCAGCACCCGCGCCCGGTCCCGCGCGAAGTCGCTGCGCCGCGCCGGTGCGGGCGACCACCGCAACCCCGCCGTGGGCGAGGTCTCGGACACCATGCGCTCGTGATCACTGTCGACATACGGGCATTCGGGCATCGCGTCGAAACTCATGGGAGATACCGCCTGGTACGTTTCTCACTGCTCCGCGGTGTATTTGAAATCCGCGGAGAAGTGAGTGAGCTGATACCACAGCAGCGCACCGGTTTCGCGGGCGATGCCGTGGAATTGGGACTCCCGGGTGTAGACCGCCGGGCCGGTGCGCGTCGGCGCGGTCCACGCGTCCAGACCGGCGTCGCGGGCCATGGTGCGGGTGCGCAGCGAATGCCACGGATCGCTGACCAGCACCGCCGAGGACAGGTCGCGAGCCCGCATCGCGGAGGCGACCGCCTCGATACTCTGCAGCGTGTCCGATCCGGTCTCCACGGCCACTACCCGGTCGGCGGGCACGCCGCGATTCTTCAGATAGTTCTTACCGGAGGCGGCCTCGGTGTAGTTGTCTCCCACCTGTTTGCCGCCGACCGTGATCACCAGCGGCGCAACACCTTTGGTGTACAGATGATAGGCCTGGCCGAGCCGGGCCTCGAAAACCGAGGACGGGGTGCCGTCGTATTGCGCGGCGCCCAGCACCACGATCGCGTCGGCGCGGCTGTAGTCGTCGATCCGAGCCACCTGCCAGACCCGGAAAGCGGTGCCGCCGACGAGCACGACCCCGATAAGGACGGTGCCGGCGATCACCCGGCGCACCCAGCGCGCGACCGCCGATCCGCGCGGACGGCGCGGCGCGACGGGCGTGCGGGTCGGGGCGGGATGGGTGAGGGCCGAGGGCATTCCCCGAGTGTGCCAGTGCTCGGTCACGCCACGATTGCGGAGCGCCGGATCCTCACCGCTGCCGGGCACCGGAACCGCTCACCAACCGCGTTGCCGCCACTGCGCGAGCTGCGGACGCTCGGCACCCAGGGTGGTGTCGTCGCCGTGGCCCGGGTAGACGACCGTATCGTCGCCGAAGCGGTCGAACACCTTGGTGGTGACGTCGCTGTAGAGGGAATCGAAATCCTCCGGGGAAGTGGTGCGCCCGACCCCCCCGGGGAACAGGCAGTCGCCGGTGAACAGATGGGTGCGCCCGGAGCCGTCGGTGAGCGCCAGCGCGACCGAACCCGGGGTGTGTCCGCGCAGGTGGACGACCTCGAATTCCAGTTCACCGATCGAGACGGTGTCACCGTCGGCCAGCAGCCGGTCCGGCCGCACCGGAAGCGGTTCGGCATCCAGGGCGTGGGCGGCGGTCGGTACGCCGGTGTCGGCGACCACCGCGCTCAAGGCCTGCCAGTGGTCGAAATGCTGATGGGTGGTGACGATCAGCCGCAGCCGCCCGGGCACCTCCTGGTCCAGCAGGGCCTGGATGCGTTCGGATTCGTTGGCGGCGTCGATCAGCACCGCGTCACCGGTGGCGGTGTCCTGCACCAGATAGACGTTGTTGTCCATACCGCCGACCGACATCTTGACGATCCGGGCGCCCGGCACATCGCGCTGCTGCGGATTCGAACCCGGCGCGACGTGGCCCGTATAGGGGATATCCAGCGTGATCACCCTGCCGATGGTAATCATCGGTTCCGACACGGGTCGGACGGATCAACGCCCTTTACGCCGTGTCGGCGGATACATTCGTGCTATGCCGCCGGACTCGCGTCTTCGCCGATCACAGCCGCCGACGCTGCTCGCGGTGCTGCTGTCGATCGTGTTCGGGTTCGTGCTCGGCTGCTGCGGCCCGGCCGTCGCCGACGAGCCGATGCGGCTCAACGAATACGTCACCGATTCCGCCCAGGTTCTCGACGGTCCGCAGCGCGACACCGTGCGCGCGTCGGTGGACGCGCTCTACACCGCGCACCGGGAGCGGCTGTGGGTGGTCTACGTCCGCGATTTCGGTGGCGTGGATCCGCAGACCTGGGGTCAGCGCACGGCGACCGCGTCCGGATTCGGCGAGCGCGATGTGCTGCTGTCGATCGCGACCAGCGACCGCTCCTATGCCTTCACCGGTGCGCTCCCGCCCTCGGTGAGCGATGCGGAACTGAATTCGCTGCTCACCGATCAGGTGGAGCCGCGGCTGCACAACGGCCAGTGGGCCGAGGCCGCGGTGGCCGCGGCCGACGGATTGTCCACTGCCATGGGCGATTCCGGTGGTGTCGGGATCTGGCCGCTGATCGTGATCACTTTGATCGTGCTGGGTGTGATCGGCCTGGTGCTGGGCTATTCGCAGTTGCGCCGGCGGGCACGGGGGCGCACCGAGGCCGACGCCGCCCGGGCGGTCGACCCGACCGACACCGCCGCGCTGGCCGGGCTCCGCCCGGATCTGCTCGAGGCTCGCTCGGCGCAGGTGCTGGTCGACACCGACAACGCGATCCGGGCCAGCGCCGAGGAACTGCGCCTGGCCACCGACGAATTCGGCACCACCGCGACCGCCCCGTTCGCCGCCGCGCTCGAGTCCGCGAAACAGGCGATGGCGCATGCCTTTTCGATTCGCCAGCGGCTCGACGACGAGATCCCGGAAGCTCCTGATCAGCGCCGCGATCTGCTGGTCGAGCTGATCACCACCTGTGGGCGGGCCGATGCCGAACTCGACGACAAGGTGGCCGAATTCGACGCCATGCGCAATCTGCTGATCGACGCCCCGCAACGGCTGGACGCGCTGACTCGCGATGTGGTCGATCTCACCGTGCGCCTGCCGCGCTCGGAGGAGACGCTGCGGCGGCTGCTGGCCGCACAACCGGAATCGGTCACCGCGCCGGTGCGCGACAACGTGACGATGGCGCGGGAGCGAATCGGCTTCGCCGAGAACACGATCGAACAGGGCAGGCAGGCCGCGGCCGAGCCGGTCGGACGCCAGGGTGGGGTGGTCGCGGCGATTCGCGGCGCGGAGGCCGCGGTGACCGCCGCCCGTACCCTGCTCGACGCCGTGGACACCGCCGAGACCGATATCACCCAGGCGCGGGCCGGTCTGCCGGCGGCGATCGACGAACTGGGTCGCGACCTCGAGACCGCGCGGGGGCTGACCGAACATGGCGGCCCGGAATTGGCGGACGCGATGTCCGGCGCCCGCACCGCATGGGAGGCGGCCCGGACCACCGGGGACCGCGACCCGCTCGGCACGTTCCACCGCGCGGTCGCGGCCGATACCGCACTGGATCGCGCGGTCGCGGCGGCCGGTGAGCGCAAACTCGCCGCCGAACAACTGCGGCGCCGCCTGGACCAGGCCGTGATCGCCGCACAGAGCCAGGTCCGGGCGGCCGCCGACTTCATCGACACGCGCCGCGGCGGTATCGACGCCGCGCCCCGCACGCGCCTGGCCGAGGCCCAGCGGAATCTGGATCGGGCGCAGCAGCTTTCGGCCACCGACCCGCAGGCGGCACTGGACAGTGCGCAACAGGCCGCCGATCTGGCCACCCGCGCACTGCACGCCGCCGAGGCCGATGTGCGGGAGTGGCAGGCGCGCCGGCCGGTGTCGGGGACCTCGCAGGCCGGCGCCGTATTGGGCGGAATTCTGATCGACAGTCTGCTGCGCGGCGCGGGCAGCGGCTATCGCGGCCGTTCGATGGGCGGATCCGGCTGGGGCCCGGCCTCTTTCGGGGGATCCGACAGTTCCCGCCGGATCAGCCGGGGCGGGCGGTTCTGATCCGGTCGTCTCACCGTACCGGTGGTACGGCATCACCGGTGCGGGTCGCGAGCCACTGCTGGAGTTCGATCAGGTTGCCCTCGGGGTCGCGCAGATAGGCGCAGCGGAGACGGCCGTCGTATTCGACCGGTTCGTCCGAGATTTCGGCGCCGCGCGCGGTGATCTCGGCGAGATAGGCGTCCAGATCGTCGACCCGCAGCGACACCATCGCCGCGTCGGCGGGCGGGACCGGCGCCACGTCGCTGCCCGACGGCGATCGCGGGCCGGCCTCGGACCGCAAGGTATCGCCCAGCGCCGCAGCCAGATTCGCGCGCTCGTGCAGAGCGAGCGTGCTACCCAGCTCGGGTTTGAAGGCCGCGTAGGGCGGGCGCGGGTCGTCGGTTTGCGGTGTGAGTCCGACAATGTCGCGATAGAACGTCACGCAGCGGTCGAATTCGGACACGATCAGGCGGATCTGCGTCAGGTGCACATCGGCGAATCTACGCCCGCGGCAACCTGGGCCGCTCACAACCAGCCGAGGCGTTCGGCGGCGCGGACGGCCTCGGCGCGGGTTCGGGTGCCGGTCTTGCCGATCGCGGCCGACAGATGGTTGCGGACGGTCCCCTCGGACAGATGCAGGCGGCCCGCGATGACCGCCGCCGTCGATCCGTCGGCCGCGGCGGCGAGCACCTCGCGCTCGCGTGCGGTGAGCGGTGAGGTTCCCGTGGTGAGGGTTTCGGTGGCCAGCGCCGGATCCACCACCCGCAGGCCCATGTGCACGCGCCGCACCGCATCCGCCAATTCCCGTGCGGGCGTGTCCTTGACGACGAATCCGCCGGCTCCGGCGTCGATGGCGCGGCGCAGATAGCCGGGCCGGCCGAACGTGGTCACCATCAGAATCCGGATGTCCGGGAATTCCGCATGCAGACGCGCCGCGACCGAAATACCGTCCATTCCGGGCATTTCCACATCGAGAAGCACCACATCCGGTGTGGTGCGCCGCACCGCGTCGAGAACCTCGTCACCCCGGCCCACCTCGGCCACCACCTCGAGGTCGGACTCCAGCCCCAGCAGTGCTGCCAATGCGCCCCGCACCAGCGCTTGGTCGTCGGCGAGCAGCAACCGGATCACCGCCGTCGCCCCCGCCGTGATTCACCGACCGACATCATCCATCGCACACCTGCGACCCTAATCCGGACGGCAGGCTCGCCGCCGCCCGACCGGCCGAACCTCGGCCGCGGTGGTGAAGTCCACGGCGATCACGGTTCCCCCGGAGGGAGGTGTGTCGACCGTGAACACACCGCCCGCGTCGCGCACCCGGTCGCGTAAGCCGCTCAGTCCCGAGCCGAAGACACTGCCGGACAGCCCTTTTCCGTCGTCGAAGATGTCGATCCGCGATTCGCTCGCCCGTACCCGGCAGTGGCGGGCGCCGCTGTGGCGCACCACGTTCGTCACCGCCTCGCGCAGGACCCATCCGAAGATCACCGCGTATCGCTCGGGGAGTTCGGCCGGGTCCGGGAGCTCCGCCTCGATACCGGCGGCGCGCAGGGCCGTACGCGCGTTGACCAGTTCACTCGCGAGCGACACCTCGCGCAGGCCGCCCACCGTATCGCGCACCCCGGCCAGCGCCTCCCGGGCGAGTCGCTCCACATCGGCCATCTCCTGCCGGGCCCGGGACGGATCCGAATCGAGCAGCCGTTGCGCCAATTCGGTTTTGACGGTGATGACGGTCAGCGAGTGCCCCAGGATGTCGTGCACGTCGCGCGCCACCCGGTTGCGTTCCTGCACGATCGCGAGCTCGCCCTGCTGGCGGCGAGTCAGTTCCCGCAACTGGCCACGCCGCCGGCCGATTTCGCGACCGGTCCACATCACCACCGGAATGAAGGCGAAATACAGCGGGGCGCTGCCGTAATGCAGCGACAGGCCGATCAGCAGCGCGGCCGTACCCGCCACCACCGCACCGGATTTCGCGGTCGGAAGGACGAAGACGGCGGCGGCCGCGACGTAGATGGCGGTGCCCAGGCCGGTGACACCCAGCAGTACGGTCATCGCGGCGGCGAGCGCCGCCAGCGCGCCCACCACGAGCCAGCGCGGCCACTCGTACGAGACCGGCAGCACCGCCTGTGCGTGTCCCTCGTCCCAGTCCGGTTGCCGGAATGGACCGAAGCACGAGGCCGTCAGCACCCAGAAGACCGCGAGGCATACCGCCGCCGCGACGGCCCGCATCCTATGCCCGTCCTGCCATTGCGAGACGATCGGCGCGATCAGATAGAGCAGCCAGATCAAAGCCAGCACCGCGCCGAAGAACAGGCGTCGATGCTGGATGGCGGTATGCGGGGCGGGTTCGCGGTCCATCCTGCGGGCGATCCGGTCCAGCGCTCCGGATATCGGCCGATCGACCGGAGGTACCCGCATCCGCACGCTCCGTCTCCTGCCCTGGCCGCCGCCGGATTCCGACGCTACCGCACCGTCCACCGAGGCGGACGGTGCGGCGCGGCGGTCAGCGAGCGGTGTCACGCCGGAACAGAACCGCGGCTCCCAGGGCGAATACCGACGCCCACACCGCGATATTCAGCACGGCCAGTGCGGCGGAACCGGCACCGGTGTCGCCGAGCGGCAATCGGGCCAGGGTCGCGACGCCGTTGGTCGGGAAGACCTTCGACACCGTCTCGAACCAGCCGTGCAGCGGCATGAACAAGCCACCGGCGAACGACAGCAGCGCCAGGACCGGGCCGAGGATCTGCATCACATTCTCCGAGGGCAGCACATAGCCCATGAACAATCCGAAGGCCGCGAAGACCACCGAGGTCAGCCAGGCGATCAGGAAACAGCCCACCCAGGCCGCCGTGGTCAGATGCGCGCCGGTCACCGCGCCGGCGACGAAAACGACGACGACCGAACACAATCCGAGCACCATCGCGCCGGCCACTTTGGTGGCGACGTAGGCGGCCGGGCGCAGCGGCGTGAGTCGGAGCTGGCGTACCCAGCCGGCGGCGCGCTCCACCGCGACCATGGCGCCGCCGCTGGTGGTGGCCAGCATCGCCCCGTAGACGGCCATCGACACCATCACGTAGGCCGTGACATTCGCCGAGCCGTAGGTTTCGTTGCGGGAGGAGTTCTGGGCGCCGAAGATCACGAAGAACACCACGGGCATCACCAGCGCGAAGATGACGGTGCGGCGGTTGCGCAGCATACGGCGCAGTTCGAGCAGCAGGAATCCCCAGCTGAATCCGCCCGCGCCCGGGCGGGCGGCATGCGATGCGGGCACGATCGATGTAGTCATCTCAGTGGTCTCCGGTCAGTGCGAGGAAGGCGTCTTCGAGATTGCGGCCGGTGATTTCGATGTCGACGGCCGGTGTCCTGGTCAGCAGATAGCGGGCGACCGCGTCGGAGTCGTTGCCGTGCACCAGCACTCGATCACCGCGCTGTTCGACCCGGTCCACGCCGGCGAGGGCGAGCAGGCTCGCGGGATCGGCGTCGGGCAGCGTCGCCGAGACGGTGCGGCCGGAGGCCAGATTCTTCACCGACGCGGCACTGCCGTCGGCCACGACCCGCCCGCCCCGCACCAGCACGATCCGGTCGGCGTAGGCGTCGGCCTCGTCCAGGTAGTGGGTGGCGAAGACGACGGTGCGGCCGAGATCCGCGTCGGCGCGAATGGCGTTCCAGAAATCGCGGCGGCCCTCGACGTCCATACCGGTGGTCGGCTCGTCGAGGATCAGCAGATCCGGATCGGGCAGCAGCGCGAGCGCGAACCGCAGGCGCTGCTGCTGACCGCCGGAGCATTTGCCCACCATGCGGTCGGCGATGCCGTCGATTCCGGCACGGACGAGCACCTCCCGGGCGGGGCGCGGATTCCGATGCAGGGCCGCGACGACCCGCACCGTTTCGCCGACGGTGAGATCCGGGAGCAGACCCCCCGACTGCAGAACGGCCGAAATCCGGCCCGCCGCAACCGCTTCCGCCGGCGTTGCGCCCAGAATGCGGACGGTTCCGGCGTCGGGCCGCAGCAGGCCGAGCATCATGTCGATACTGGTGGACTTCCCGGCACCGTTGGGTCCCAGGAAGGCGACCACCTCACCCGCGGTGACGGTCAGATCGAGTCCGTCGACCGCGCGGACGGGACCGGCGGAGCTGCGGAAGGTTTTGGTCAATCCGCGAAGCTCGATCACCGGTGCGGCGGCGACCCGTTCCGCCGAACCGGATGTCATTGCTGATGTCATGGTTCCACTGTCGCGGGGAACCCGGCGCCGTACCTGGCCCGAGCGTCACGACTGTGCCATGACAGATGTCATGGCAGCAGGACGATCTTGCCCCGGGTGTGGCCGCGCTCGAGTTCGGTGAACGCCGCGCGTACCTCGCCGAGCGGATAGGTGGCGGCGATCGGAATCCGGACGGTCCCCGCGGCGGCCAGTTCGGCCAGCTGGGCGAGCACGTCGATGGTGTCGGCGGCCGCATTGCCCTCCGCCTTGACGCCGTACTTCTCCACGGCGGCGAAATCGATGATCGTATCGATGCGCTCGGGCTTCACGCCGAGATCGAGGGCGAGTTCGACGTAGCCGTTGCCGTGCGTATCGATGAAAGCGTCGATACCGCCCGGCGCCGCCTCCCGGATGCGCTCGGCGAGACCGTCACCGTATTCCACCGCGACCGCCCCCAGCTCGCGCAGATAGTCCTGGTTGTCCGGCCCGGCGATGCCGATCACCGTCACCTCGCGGGCCCGAAGCAGTTGCACCACAATGGATCCGACTCCACCGGCCGCGCCGGACACCGCGATGGTGTCGCCGGCCTCCGGGCTCACGGCCCGCACGGCGGCGAAGGCGGTGGTGCCCGCGACGTACAGCGATCCGGCCACCTCCCACGACAGGCCCACCGGCTTGGGGGTGACCTGCTGGGCCGGCACCACCACCCGGGTGGCGTGGCTGGACCGTTTGTCGCTGAATCCGAGCACCTCGTCGCCGACGACGATCCCGCTCACCCCGTCGCCGAGCGCGACGATGCGCCCGGCGAAATCGGTGCCCTCCCCCTCGGGAAAAGTGGCCGGCCACAGCTCGTGCAGCGAGCCGTTGCGGATCTTGGCCTCGCCCGGATTGATGCCCGCGGCCACCACCTCGACCGCGACCTGGCCGGGTCCGGGCTGCGGATCCGGCACCTCACGAACCTCGAGCACATCGATATCGCCGTAACGATCGAACTTGACCGCCTGCGCCATGATCAGGACCTTTCGTCGCACCTGTGGGCCGGGCCCGGCCGGACCGCACTCGGCCCGCCGAATCCCGGATTCTCAGTGCCCGGAACGACTCGGACCACCGCGTTATTTCCGCCGCTCCCACTTTTGCGCGGGATCAACCCCGATGACGCCCGGGTCTTCGGTTATGTCCGAATTCGGTATACCCGGGCGCGGTGAACTCAGGCGCCGAGCAGGCGCTGGGCCAGGTAACCCTCCACCTGGTCGAGCGCGATCCGCTCCTGTGTCATCGAGTCCCGCTCGCGCACGGTGACCGCCTGATCCTCGAGCGTGTCGAAGTCGACGGTGATGCAGAACGGGGTGCCGATCTCGTCCTGGCGGCGGTAGCGGCGGCCGATCGCACCGGCGTCGTCGAAGTCGACGTTCCAGTTCTTCCGCAGTTGCGCGGCAAGGTCTTTCGCCTTCGGCGACAGATCGGCGTTGCGCGACAACGGAAGTACGGCGGCCTTCACCGGCGCGAGCCGGCGATCCAGGCGCAGCACGGTCCGCTTCTCCATGACGCCCTTGGCATTCGGCGCCTCGTCCTCGGTGTAGGCGTCGATCAGGAAGGCCATCAGCGAGCGGGTCAGGCCGGCCGCCGGTTCGATCACGTACGGCGTGTAGCGCTCGTTGGTGTTCTGGTCGAAGTAGCTCAGATCGGTGCCGGAATGCTTGGAGTGGGTCGACAGGTCGAAGTCGGTGCGGTTGGCGACACCCTCGAGCTCACCCCATTCGCTGCCCTGGAAGTGGAAGCGGTACTCGATATCGACCGTGCGGGTCGAATAGTGCGAGAGCTTCTCCTTCGGGTGCTCGTAGAGCCGCAGATTCTCCGCGTCGATGCCGAGGTCGGTGTACCAGGCCAACCGCGTGTCGATCCAGTACTGGTGCCACTGCTCGTCCTCACCCGGCTTGACGAAGAATTCCATCTCCATCTGCTCGAATTCGCGGGTGCGGAAGATGAAGTTGCCGGGGGTGATCTCGTTGCGGAAGCTCTTGCCGATCTGCGCGATACCGAACGGCGGCTTCTTGCGCGCGGTGGTCATCACGTTCGCGAAATTCACGAAGATGCCCTGCGCGGTCTCCGGGCGCAGGTAGTGCAGGCCCTCCTCGGACTCGATCGGCCCGAGGTAGGTCTTGAGCATCATGTTGAAATCGCGCGGTTCGGTCCACTGGCCGACCGTGCCGCAGTCCGGGCAGCCGACCAGATCCATGGACACCGAGTCCGGATCGTCGATCTTGTGCTTCTCGGCGTACGCCTCCTGCAGATGGTCCTGCCGGTGCCGCTTGTGGCAGTTCAGGCATTCGACCAGCGGGTCGTTGAAGACGCTGACGTGTCCGGAGGCCACCCACACCGGCCGCGGCAGGATGATCGCGGAGTCCAGGCCGACCACATCGTCGCGGCTGGTGACCATGGCCCGCCACCACTGCTTCTTGATGTTCTCCTTGAGCTCCACGCCCAGCGGGCCGTAATCCCACGCCGACCGGGTCCCTCCGTAGATCTCGCCGCTGGGGTATACCAAGCCACGACGCTTGGCGAGGTTCGCGACGGTGTCGATCTTCGACTTGGGTGCCACGGTACGAGCTCTCCCTCTGGATGATGGGTGGAACGATTCGCCCCAGCCTAGCGACACCCCCGGGCGCACCGCGAAGCAGTATCGACGGCCTGCCTCCTTGACATGCGCACTTATGCATATCAATAATGGCATCGGTTTCCAATAAGGAGTTGGTTCGATGACCGCCGACAGCGGTGTCCCCGCGCGTCGAAGCCGCGTCGCCGTCGAGGCGCCCGCGCCGATCCCGCACGACCCGTATCCCTATCGCGCCCCGACCGCCCCCGCGGTCCCCGCCCGCACCACCCTCGACAACGCGGGTGAACTGCTGCGCGCGCTGGCCGCGCCGGTGCGGATCGCGATCGTGCTGCAGCTGCGGGAATCGCCGCGCTGTGTGCACGAGCTGGTGGACACGCTGGGCGTCACACAGCCCCTGGTCAGCCAGCATCTGCGCATTCTGAAGTCCGCGGGCGTGGTGCGCGGTGAACGCACCGGCCGTGAGGTGATCTACGAACTGGTCGACGACCATCTGGCACGCATCGTCGTCGACGCCGTCGCACACGCCGAGGAAGGATGACCGTGCCGGAGAAGACGGGCACCGCCGAGAAGACTGTCGGAATTCGCAGCACCCGCCAGCGCAGTGCGATCACCGCCCTGCTGGGCGATATCGAGGAATTCCGTTCGGCCCAGGAGCTGCACGACGAACTACGCCGCCGCGGTGAGGGCATCGGCCTGACCACCGTGTATCGCACCCTGCAGTCGCTCGCCGACGCCGGCAAGGTCGACGTATTGCGCACGGACACAGGCGAATCCGTGTACCGGCAGTGCTCCAAGGGCCACCATCACCACCTGGTCTGCCGCCAGTGCGGACGCACCGTCGAGGTGGAGGGTCCCACCGTGGAGGCCTGGGCCGCGGCCATCGCGGGCGAGCACGGCTTCACCGACATCAGCCACACCATGGAGGTGTTCGGCACCTGCCGCGACTGCGCCCACATCGGGCGCTGATCCGGTCGCCCCCGCCGGTCAGGGCACCAGACCCTGGCGGGCGCGGCCCGCGCCGGAGAGGACCAGCAGCAGCATCGTCGCCAGCGCGTCGTCGTCGAGGCCCGCCGCGGGGAAGGTGTAGCGCAGCAGCACGTCGGCCAGTTTTTCGTGGGCGATGATGGTCAGCGAGCCGAACTGCAGCGCGTTGTTGCGATCGGCTACCCGCTTGTGCAGTTGTGGCTTCAAGGGACGATCCCAGGCGAGGACGCAGGTCAGCGTGAGAACGTCCAGGCCGGGCGCCAGTGTGACGCCGCGCAGCGAGCACAGCGCGCCCTCGAATTCGAACCCGAGGGCGCCGCCGTCCTCCTCCCGCACGGCGACATCGCATTTCCGCAGGCAGGCGGCGGCTTGGGCCTGCAATTCCCGGGCGACGGTCAGATCGTTGCTCACTTCACGCCACCGAACCGGCGATCGCGCTTGGCGTACTCCACACAGGCCTCCCACAGGTCGCGGCGGTCGAAGTCGGGGAACAGGGTGTGCTGGAAGACGAATTCCGCATAGGCGGACTGCCAGATCAGAAAGTTCGAGCTGCGCAGCTCACCGGATGGCCGCAGGAACAGATCCACATCCGGCATATCCGGTTCGTCGAGATACTTCGCGAAGGTCGATTCGGTGATCTTCTCCGGATCCAGCTGTCCGGCCGCGACCTTCCGCGCGATTTCCCGTGCCGCGTCGGCGATTTCGGCGCGGCCGCCGTAGTTGACGCACATGGTCAGCGTCATCACGGTGTTGTCCTTGGTGAGCTCCTCGGCGATCTCCAACTCCTTGATCACGCTGCGCCACAGGCGCGGGCGGCGGCCCGCCCAGCGCACCCGCACCCCCATCTCGTGCATCTCGTCGCGGCGGCGCCGGATCACGTCGCGGTTGAAGCCCATCAGGAACTTGACCTCGTCCGGGCTGCGCCGCCAGTTCTCGGTCGAAAAGGCATAGGCGGAAAGCCATTTCACGCCGATCTCGATACACCCCTCGACGGTGTCCATCAGCACCGCCTCGCCGCGCTCGTGCCCGGCGGTGCGCGGCAGCCCGCGATCCTGCGCCCACCGGCCGTTGCCGTCCATCACCAGCGCCACATGCCTGGGCACGAACTCCGGCGGCAGCGCGGGCGGAGTGGCGCCCGACGGGTGCGGTGACGGCGGACGAATCGTGCGGGTGGTCTGGGAGCGGTTACCGATCACGCCACCTATCCTGCATCACCGCGCATCGCACGTGACCGGGGCCGTGGGAAATCAGCGCTTGACGCCGACCGCGGCCCAGATGCCGAACGCCTCGTCGGCCCACGCGAGCCGCTCCTCCGGGATGTAGAAGTCCGGATTCGGCTGCCAGCGGTGCATCGGAACCACGCCGGGCTCGACGATCTCCAGTCCGTCGAAGAAGCGGGTGACCTCGGCCTTGTTGCGCAGGGCGACCTTCATTCCGGCCTGGGCGTAGACCGCCGCCACCTTCGCGAGCCGTTCCGGATTCACATCGCTGGAGGCGTGGGTGATGCTGAGGTACGACCCGGGCGCGAACGCGTCCATATAGGTGCGCACGATGTCGTAGGCGCCCTCCTCGTCGGTGACGAAATGCATGATCGCGGCGAGGTTGAGCGCCACCGGCCGGGACAGATCGATCACCGCGCGGAACGCCTCGGAGCCGAGGATCACGTCCGGATCGCGCACATCGGAGGGAATGTATTCGGTACGCCCCTCCTCCGAGCCGATCATCAGCGCGCGGGCATGCGCCAGCACCAGGGGGTCGTGATCGACGTACACCACGCGACAGTGCGGGTCGACCGCCTGCACGGCGTTGTGCAGATTCGGTTCGGTCGGAATTCCGGTACCGATGTCGAGGAATTGCCGCACGCCGTTGCGCGCCGCGAAACGCGCTGCCCGATAGACGAATTCGCGATTGGCGCGCGCCGCCTGCGCGGTCTCGGGAAATAGCTCCATCACCTTCGACGCGGCCTCGCGATCGGCCGGATAGTTGTCCTTGCCGCCGAGGTAGTAGTCGTACATCCGCGCCGAATGCGCCTTCTCCGTATCGAACTCGACCAGTTCGTGAGACATCGAAGCTTTCTCCGTAAGGTTGGGTGGGACCTTCGAGTGAAGTTACCTCGTCCGAGCCGCACGTAGGGCCCGCATTCCGGGAAACCTCTTGACCTGGAGTGCGCTCCAGGGCATAGCGTTCTCTTCGGGAAGTCAGTCACTGACGAGGAGAACTCCATGGAGCTCGGGTTTCACATTCCTATCTTCGATATCGACGGCGGCACCCCCGCGATCGCGGGTGAGCTGGCGCGAGTGGGGCAGGCCGCGGAGGCGGCGGGCGCCACCTGGTTGTCGTTCATGGATCACTACTTCCAGATCGAGCCGACCGGCCTACCGGCCGAGGCGAACATGCTGGAGGGATACACCACGCTGGGATACCTTGCGGCACATACCAGCTCGATCGACCTCGGGCTGCTGGTCACCGGCGTGACCTATCGGCATCCGGGTCTGCTCGCCAAGATCGTCACCACCCTCGACGTGCTGTCGGGCGGCCGGGCCACGCTGGGTATCGGCGCCGCCTGGTTCGAGCGGGAGCATCGCGGGCTCGGCGTCGAGTTCCCGCCGCTGGCCGAACGGTTCGAGCGGCTGGAGGAGACGCTGCGGATCTGCGCGCAGATGTGGGATCCGGACAACAACGGGCCGTTCGAGGGCAAGTACTACCAGCTGGCCGAGACGCTGTGCTCACCGCAGCCGATCCATCGCCCGAACGTGCTGATCGGTGGCGGCGGCGAGAAGAAGACGCTGCGATTGGTCGCACAGTACGGCGACGCCTGCAATCTGTTCGGCACGTCGCCGGAGGATGTCGCCCACAAGCTGGACGTGCTGCGCCGCCACTGCGACGATGTCGGCCGCGATTTCGACACCATCCGCACCACGATCATGGCCAACAATCCGCGCCCGAATCCGGACGTTCGCAACGAATTCGTCCGCAGCATGGCCGATTACGCGAAATTGGGCATCGACGCCGTGCTGATCACCCCGACCACGAGCTCGCCCGCGGCATGGATCGAGGGCATGGCGCCGGCGGTCCCGCAGCTGGCCGACCTCGGGTAGGCGGCCGGGTTATCCCACCCGTGAGGCCGGCGGCTCCGCCGCCTCGTGCGGACGAGAGCGCTCGATCAACGGCAAGGTCCGCAGCTGCCGTTCCAGATGCCACTGCAAATGGGCGGCGGTGAGCCCGCTGGCCTGGCGGCGGACGGACTCGGCGACCGCGTCGAGTCCGGTCCAGTCCCCGCGATTGAGCGCACTCATCAATTCCAGGACTCCGACCGAGGGCGTGGCCGAGCCGGGCGGGCGGCAGTGGACGCAGACCGCTCCCCCGGCGGCCACATGGAAGGCGCGGTGCGGGCCGGGGGTCGCGCACCGGGCACATTCGTCGAGGGCGGGCGCCCAGCCCGCGAAACCCATGGCGCGCAACAGGAATGCGTCGAGGATCAGTTCGTGCGGGCGCCGGCCGGCGGCGATCGCGCGCAGGGCGCCGGCGGTCAGAGTGTGCAGGCGGGGGGCGGGGGCGCGCTCCTCGCCGGCGAGGCGTTCGGCGGTTTCCAGCACCGCGCAGGCGGTGGTGTAGCGACCGTAGTCGGCGACGATATCGGCGGCGAACGCCTCCACGGTATGCACCTGCGTCACGGTGTCGAGGTTGCGTCCGGGATACAGCTGCACGTCGATATAGGCGAACGGTTCCAGCCGGGCGCCGAACTTCGACCGGGTGCGGCGCACACCCTTCGCCACTGCCCGGACCAGCCCGTGCTGACGGGTGAGCAGCGTGACGATGCGATCGGCCTCACCCAGTTTGTGCTGGCGCAGCACAATCGCCTGGTCCCGATACAACAACACGCTGACAGTCTCCCACGCCGCTCCGACGTGCCCGCGCCCCCACGCCACTCGGCCGCCGATCGCGCGACGCTTTCCGACGTCACACCCGCGACGTCTCACACGCTGCGCGGCAGCCCCTCCGCGTACAGCTGCGCGATGCGCGGGGCGTGAATCGTGCGCAGCAGCAACGTGGTCCAGCCGGTGCGAATCGGATCGATCGCGCCCCGGTCGGCCTCGACGAGCATGCGTTCGGACCCCTGCAGTTCCATGGTGACGGCGGGATGGCCCAGCCAGACGTCGACCAACGCCTCCCGATTCCCCCAGATGACCAGGCGTTTTCTGCTCATCCCGATGGTTCCGCCGACGATATTCTCCCAACTGGAAGAACCGTAGTGCAGTGGTGTCCGATAATTGCGTCTGGCCAGCGATCCACTCACCGGGCCGAATACGACGATCCCTTCCGATTCCAGATCCGAACGCACTTGCGGCGGCAGCTCTTTCGAGCCGAACGCCCGGGACATCCACTTCACGCCAGGATCGTAGGCCCGTCTCACAATGTGCGTGCGCACACAGTTCGCGGGCTCCTGCGGAAATACCGGAAACGCACATCACAATTCGACTACGGCCGACCTGGGACTCCGATATGGACGGGTGAACAGCTTCGCGCCGGGTTTCGCGCGCGCCCCCGAGACGGAGATCACAGATGACGACGTCATCGATCGGAGCCGCACCGGTCGGACCGATCCCTCGTGGGAACGACGATCAGAATCCCAGCTTGCGCAGCTGTTTGGGGTCGCGCTGCCAGTCCTTGGCGACCTTCACGTGAAGATGCAGATAGATCCGGGTGCCCAGAATGTGCTCGATCTGCTTGCGCGCCGCGGTGCCGACCTCTTTGAGCCGGGCGCCGCGCTTGCCGATGATGATCGCCTTCTGACTCGGCCGCTCCACGTACAGCAGGGCATGCACGTCGAGCATGTCCTCGTGTTCCTCGCGCGGCATGATCTCCTCGATCACCACCGCCAGCGAATGCGGCAGTTCGTCGCGCACACCCTCCAGCGCCGCCTCGCGAATGAGTTCGGCCATCAGGGTTTCCTCGGGCTCGTCGGTCAGCTCCCCGTCGGGGTAGAACGCCGGGCCCTCCGGCATCTTGGAGGCGATCACATCGACGAGCAGTTCGACCTGCTCACCCTTGGCCGCCGACACCGGAACCACCTCGGCCTCGGGGCCCAGCAGTTGCGAGACCGCGAGCAGTTGCTCGGCGACCTGCGGCTTGTCCACCTTGTCGATCTTGGTGACCACGCCGAGCAGCGTCGTCTTCGGCGCCATCTGCTTGACCTGCTGGACGATCCAGCGGTCACCCGGGCCGATCTTCTCGTCGGCCGGAATGCACAGCGCGATCACATCGACCTCGGAGTAGGTATCGCGCACCAGATCGTTGAGGCGCTGCCCCAGCAGGGTGCGCGGGCGGTGCAGCCCGGGAGTGTCGACCAGGATCAGCTGGGCGTGGTCGCGGTGGACGATGCCGCGGATGGTGTGGCGGGTGGTCTGCGGCCGCGAGGACGTGATCGCGATCTTCTGGCCGACCACGGCGTTGGTGAGCGTGGATTTGCCGGTGTTGGGCCGGCCCACGAAACACACGAAGCCGGAACGGAATTCGCCCTCGCCGGGCTGCTGGACGCTCATCGCGCCGACTCGGTTCCGGCGGCGACGGTGCGGTAGCCGGCGCCCTTGCGATCGGTGACGATGACGACCGCCGACGCGCTCACCTCACGCACCGCGGCCACGCCTGGATCGGAATCCTGACCACCGACCAGCACCGCCGCCTCGAACCCCTCCGCACCGCTGGAGATCGCGGCCGCGACCGCCGCCTGCAGCGCGGACAGCGACAGCGCGTTCAGCTCCACCGTGCCCGCGGCGTAGGTGCGGCCGTCGGTATCGCGGATCGCCGCGCCCGCCACCCCGCCGGTGCGTCCCATCGCGCCGCGCGCCAGCACCAGCAGTTTGCCGTCCTCGGCGTTCAAATCGGCGGTGTTCACATCGGCGGTTTCACCCTCGGTCATCGCCATCTCCGTTCTCGTATCTCGACGTCTCTTCCCGCCCCTGACGGTCGCCGCGCACCGCATCCGCGAGCGCGCCCGACATTTCGTCCGGTTCCTCCGCGCGGCGCGCGACGACGGTGTGCACCCGCACCCGGCCGCGGGTATCGGCGCCGCCCTCCCCCTGCAGCAGCAGCCCGTGCACGACGACCTCCGATCCCGGCAGCGGCACCCGGCCCAGCGTGTGCGCCAGCAGGCCGCCGACGGTGTCGACGTCCTCCTCCTCGATCTCCAGGCCGAACAGCTCGCCCAGATCCTCGACCGGCAGCCGGGTGGAGACGCGGTAGACGCCCTCGCCCAACTCCTCCACCGGCGCGATCTCGTCGGTGTCGTATTCGTCGGCGATCTCACCGACGATCTCCTCGAGCACATCCTCGATGGTGACCAGCCCGGCGATTCCGCCGTATTCGTCGACCAGCAGCGCCATATGGTTACGGCGACGCTGCATCTCGTCGAGCAAGGCGTCGAGCGGTTTCGAATCGGGCACGAACACGGCCGGCCGCATCACCGCCCGCACCTGCACGCTGCGGCCCCGATCCGCATACGGCACAAGATCTTTCAGATAGACCACGCCGAGGATGTCGTCGACGTTCTCACCGATCACGGGAATGCGCGAGTGCCCGGACCGCACGGCCAGCGACATCGCCTGCGCCACCGCCTTGTCCGCCTCGATCCACACCATCTCGGTGCGCGGCACCATCACAGCGCGGGCCGCGGTGTCGCCGAGTTCGAACACCGACTGGATCATGCGGCGTTCCTCGGAGTCGACCACACCGCTCTGCTGCGCCATATCGACGATTTCACGCAGTTCCACTTCGGAAGCGAAGGGGCCGTTGCGAAATCCGCGACCGGGGGTGATGGCGTTACCGATCATGATCAGCAACCGGCTCACCGGTCCGAGCAGCGCCCCGATCGCCTGCAGCGGCAGCGCGGCCGCCAGCGAGATCGAATACGCGTGCTGGCGGCCCAGGGTGCGCGGGCCGACACCGATGACGACATAGTCGACCACGACCATGATCACCGCGGTCACAGCCAGCGCCCACCCCCAGCTGAGCACCTCGCTCAGCGCGGCGGCCAGCAGGACCGTCGCCGCGATCTCACAGGTCAGCCGCAGCAACACCATGAGGTTCACATAGCGCGGCCGGTCGATCGTGATCCGGGCCAGCCGGCGGGCGCCCGGACGGTCGGCGCGGACCAGATCGTCGACCCGCGCCGGCGAAACGGTCATCAACGCGGAATCGATCGCCGCGAAGACACCGCCGACCGGCACCAGCAGAATCGCCAGCAACAGTGGGATCAGCCAGTTCACGCTCTGCCCTCGGCCGCATGAGCTCGGGCCTGCATGGTGACGCTGCGCTGCCGCCTCCGGCCCCGACCGCTCATGCTGTGTTCAACCGCCGCATGAGCTCGGGCCTGCATGGTGACGCTGCGCTGCCGCCTCCGGCCCCGACCGCTCATGCGGGGTCCAAGGGGTCGCCCGGGGCTGTGAAACCGGTCTTCCCCAGCAGGCGGCGGTCGCGTTCGGCCAGTTCGGCGCGGCGGGCGGCCTCGCGCAGGCTTTCGTACCATTCGGCGAGCAGGCGGTTCTGCAGGCCGAACATCACCTTCTCCTCTTCCGGCTCGGCGTGGTCGTAGCCGAGCAGATGCAGCACCCCGTGGACGGTGAGCAGCGCCAGTTCGTGGTCGAGGGAATGGCCGGCCTTACCGGCCTGGGCGGCGGCGAATTCCGGGCAGAGCACGATGTCGCCGAGCATCGAGGGGCCCGGTTCGGCGCCGTCGGGACGGCCGCCGGGTTCGAGTTCGTCCATCGGGAACGACATCACGTCGGTGGGACCCGGCAGGTCCATCCACCGCATGTGCAGGTCGGCCATGGTGTCGAGATCGACGAGCACCATCGACAATTCGGCCGCCGGATGCACGTCCATCCGCTCGATCGCGAACCGCGCGACGCTGACCAGATCCGGTTCCGATACGTCGATGCCCGACTCGTTGGCGATCTCGATACTCACCCTGCCAGCCTAATGGGGGCCGCGCATGGCCTCACCACCACACCAGCGGCGAGCCGCTCCGATGGCTCAGCGGCGAGCCGCCTTGTCCGCCGCGCGGCGCTGGGCTCGGTTGCCGCCCGGGTAGTGCCGCGCCACCTGCGGCCGGGCGTCGGACTCGTAGCGGTCGTAGGCGTCGACGATGTCCGAGACCAGCCGGTGGCGTACCACGTCGCTGGAGGTGAGCTCCGCGAAATGGATGTCGTCGATATCGGTGAGGATGTCGCTGACCACCCGCAGCCCGGATCGGGTGCCGCCCGGCAGGTCGACCTGGGTGACGTCGCCGGTGACGACGATCTTCGAGCCGAAACCGAGCCGGGTCAGGAACATCTTCATCTGTTCCGGCGTGGTGTTCTGCGCCTCGTCCAGGATGATGAACGAGTCGTTGAGGCTGCGTCCGCGCATATACGCCAGCGGCGCGACCTCGATCACTCCGGACGCCATCAGCTTCGGAATCGCCTCGGGGTCCATCATGTCGTGCAGGGCGTCGTAGAGCGGACGCAGATACGGGTCGATCTTCTCGTTCAGCGTGCCCGGCAGAAAGCCCAGCCGCTCCCCTGCCTCCACCGCCGGACGGGTGAGGATGATGCGGGTGACCTGCTTGCTCTGCAGCGCCTGCACGGCCTTGGCGACCGCCAGATAGGTCTTACCGGTACCGGCCGGGCCGATGCCGAAGACGATCGTGTGCTCGTCGATGGCGTCGACATAGCGCTTCTGGTTCAGCGTCTTCGGGCGGATGGTCTTGCCGCGCCGGGCGATGATGTCCAGACTCAGCACCTCGGCCGGGGAATCGGAGGATCCCTCGGTCAGCATGGACACCGTATGCCGGACCGCTTCCGGGGTGACGACGCGATTGTGCGCGGTCAACGCCACAAGCTGCTCGACCACCCGCTCGGCCAGCGCCACGTCGGCGGCCTTACCGGTGAGGGTGACCGAATTCCCGCGCACGTGGATGTCGGCATCGAGCAGACCTTCGAGTTCACGCAGGTTCGCATCGGCGGAACCGAGGAATCCGAATACGGACTCCGGGGCCAGTTCGATGCTGGACCGCACCGTCCGGGCCGCTGGACCCGAACCGTTACCATTGCCGGGGGCGCCGGCTCCGATGCCGGTCGTGGGTGTTGTCGGGTCGCCGATATCGCCTGATGTTCGCAAAAGGGGCTATGGCCTGCTTTCCGGTCTCGAACGGATCCTCTCCTTTCCTCAAAGTCTATCGCGCGGCACCGACACCGCCCACTTATTTGATCTCCAGCCCCAGCTCAGAGGCCGCTCACCCGGAAGATGAGCGGTCGTCACCGTTCGTTCACCGCCCGCTCCCGCGCGACCATTCGACGGCGAACTCGCGAAAGGTGCGCACCGCATCGCCCGGCACCGCGTCCGCCGACCAAATCAATCCGACCGCGCGGGCGGCACCCGGATCCGACAGCGGAACCAGCACCGGCCCGGGCTGCGGCCCCCGCACCGCGGGCTCCTCCAACGGCAGCAGCGCCACTCCGAGTCCCGCCGCCACGAGACCCGACACGGTCACCAGATCACTGGACTCCAGCGCGATCCGTGGCCGGAAATCCGCTGCGGCACAGAGCTCGTCGAGAATTCTGCGCATCCCGTAGCCGGTGGGCATGGCGATGAATTCGGCCTCCGCGGCCTCCGCCAGCCGAATCTGCCGCCGGCCCGCCAGCCGATGATCGACCGGAACCCCGAGGGCGAGGCGCTGCCGGAACAGCGTGCGCCAGCCCAGCCCGGGCAGCGCCGGTTCGGGCGAGGTCAGACCGAGATCGGCCGTACCGTCGAGCACCTCGGCGGCCACCACGTTGGCAGGTCCCTGATCGAGCCGGAACGTGATCCGCCCCGACACGCGCCGGAAGCCGGCGATCAGCTCCGGCACGACCCGCCCGCCGAAGGAATGGACGAACGCCAGCCGCACCGACCCCCGGGCCGGATTCGCCAGATCCGCGAGCGCCCGGCTCGCGGCGTCCAGTTCGGCCTGGGCGCGGCGGGCGTGTTCGTAGAAGATGCGCCCGGATTCGTTGAGCATCAGCCGCTTACCGTGCCGATCGAACAACTGCGTGCCGAGTCGCTGTTCCAGCCGGGCGAGCATGCGCGACAGCGTGGGCTGGGCCAGATGCAGCCGATCGGCCGCCGCACCCACGCGTTCGAGTTCGGCGAGGGTCAGAAACCAGTGCAAATCGTCACTCGCCATCGGCAGGCTCCCCGCGCTCAGCTCAGCTAATGCCGCAATTGCATCAACTTACCGATCATTATGCATTTCCTTTTCCAGCCCTGTGGAGCCACGGTGGAGGCATGACCAGCGCGACCGTGACCACCGCTCTCGTCCGGACGGCCGAGGACGCGCGGCACGAGCGGCGGATCACCCTCGCGCTGTTCGCGGCCGGACTCACCACCTTCGGGTCGATGTACAGCGCGCAGGCGCTGCTGCCGAGCCTGTCGACGGCCTTCGGCGCCACGCCCGCGCACGCCGCACTGGCGGTATCGCTGACGACGGGTCTGCTGGCGGTGGCGATCGTGCCGGTGAGCGTGCTGTCGGGGCGGTACGGCCGCACCCGGGTGATGATCGCGTCCGCGGTGGCGACCAGCGTCATCGGTCTGCTGTTGCCCTTCAGCCCGAATCTGGACCTGATGCTGGCGGGGCGGGCCGTGCAGGGCATCGCCGTGGCCGGCGTGCCCGCGGTCGCGATGGCGTATCTCGCCGAGGAGATCGGTTCGGCCGGATTGGGCACCGCGATGGGCATCTACGTCTCGGGCACCACCATCGGCGGCCTGGCCGGCCGGCTGATTCCCGCCTTCACCTTGGAGGTGGCGTCCTGGCGTTGGGGCGCAGCGATTTTCGCGGTGGGCGCCGCGCTGTGCACGGTGTGGTTCGTGCGGATGCTGCCACCCTCCCGATACTTCGTCGCGCGGCCCCTCGGCGTCGGCGCGCTGCTCGGCGACCTCGCCACGCATCTGCGCAACCGCGCGCTGCTGCCGCTGTTCGGGTTGGCCTTCCTGCTGATGGGCGGATTCGTCTCGGTGTACAACTTTCTGGGCTACCGGCTCATCCAGTCGCCGTTCGGTTTGTCCGCGGCCACCGCGGGTGCGGTCTTCCTGATGTATCTGTCGGGCACGGTCTCGTCCACCGCGGCGGGCCGGTTCGCCGATCGGCTCGGCCGTTTCCCGGTGGTGGCGATCTCTCTCGCGACGATGAGTATCGGCCTGCTGCTGACCATTCCGGATCATCTGGCGATCCTGTTGCCGGGTCTGCTGTTGTTCACCGCGGGCTTCTTCGGCGCGCACGCCGTGGCCAGCGCGTGGGTCGGTGCCACGGCGACAGGCAATCGCGCGGCCGCGTCCTCGCTGTACCTGTTCGCCTATTACGTCGGCAGTTCGATCGTCGGCGCGTTGGCCGGGCTGGCCTACAGCTGGCACGGGTGGGCCGGATTGGCGCTGTACGTGGGAGTGCTGATCGTCGTGGCGGCGGGTCTGGTGGCTTGCCTCGGATTGCGGTTGCGAGCCGAGAGCTTCCGGTCCCGGCCCACCGCCGGCCCGTCCGAGATCGGAACTTCTGGCCCCGCCTGACGACCGCGCCGCACCGTCGGGCGCGGATGCCGGCCGGATCCGGGACCTACCAGCGCGGAGTCAAAGCCCCCAGCGCACCGAGCGCGACCGCCGCGGCGGTGGAGGTGCGCAACACCGTCGGCCCCAGGAGCGCGACGGTGGCGCCCGCCGCGGTGAGCGCACCCAATTCCGAGTCGTCCAGACCGCCTTCGGGGCCCACGATCAGCACGATCGGCGCGGTCTGCGGGAACGCCAGCTCGGCGAATCGCGCCGTCGCGGATTCGTGCAGCGCGATCGCTATGCCGTTGTCCGCGAGGGTTTTCCGGACCAGCTCGGCCACATCCGCGGTGCGATGCAGATCGGCGACCTCGGGGATGTAGGCCCGCCGCGACTGCCGGGCCGCCGTCCGGGCCGCCGCACGCCACTTGTCGACGCCCTTGCGCGCCTTGGCTTCCCAGTTCGCGACACACCGGGCGGCCTGCCACGGGACGATCGCGTCGGCGCCCGCCTCGGTCATCAATTCGACCGCGAGTTCGGAACGATCCGATTTGGGCAGTGCCTGCACGACCGTCACCGCCGGCGACACGGGCGGGGCGACCGCGCGGTCGAGCACCTTCAGATCCAGGCGATCCCGCCCGGTGGCCACGACCTCGGATTCGGCGAGCAGTCCCGCACCGTCGGAGAGCGTGATCGGCTCGCCGACCCGGATGCGGCGCACGGTCGCGGCGTGCCGGCCCTCGGGACCGTCGAGCACCGCGACCGCGCCGACCGGCGGTATCTCGTCGAGATAGAAAACCGTTGCGGCCACGGCGTTTTCAGCGACCGCTGAAGGAGGCCCGCAACCGTGCGAACAATCCGCTGTTGTGTTCGGATTGGGCCGAGAGCACCTCGGTGTGTTCGCCGTTGCGCATCGCCTGGTACTTGCGCAGCAGGTCGAACTGCTTGTTGTCCAGTTTGGTCGGGATCACGATGTCCAGGTGCGCGACCAGATCACCGCGCGCACTGGAACGCAGCTTGGGCATGCCGTGGGCGCGCAGCACCGACACCTCACCCGGCTGGGTGCCCGGCGGAATGGTCAGTTCGGTGGGCCCGTCCAGGATGGTGTCGATGACCACCGTGGTGCCGAGCGCGGCATCGACCATCGGTACCCGGATCGTGCAGTGCAGATCGTCGCCGTCGCGGACGAAGGTGTCGTGCGGCTGCTCCACGATCTCGACGTACAGATCACCGGCCGGTCCGCCGCCTGGGCCGATCTCGCCCTGTGCGGCCAGCCGCACCCGCATGCCGTTGGCCACACCCGCCGGAATCGGCGCGGCGATCTCGCGGCGGGCACGCACCCGGCCGTCGCCACCGCATTTGCGGCAGGGGTCGGGAATGGTCTCGCCCGTACCGCGACAGGTCGGGCACGGCCGGGACGTCATCACCTGTCCCAGGAAGGACCGCTGCACGGTCTGCACCTCACCCGCGCCGCCACAGGTTTCACAGCGCACCGGCTTGGAATTGCCGTTGGTGCCCGAGCCCTGACACAGATCACAGAGCACCGCGGTGTCGACGGTGAGGTGTTTGGTGACACCGACCGCGCATTCGGCCAGCGACAACCGGGTCCGCAGCAGCGAATCCGCGCCCGGCTGCACCCGGCCGCGCGGTTTGCGCGAACTGGTGGCGTTCATACCGCCGAAGAAGGCCTCGAACACATCGCCCAGACCACCGAAACCGGCGCCGGAGAAGCCGCCGCCCGCGCCCGCCGATTCCATCGGGTCGCCGCCCATATCGACGATGCGGCGCTTCTCGGGGTCGGTGAGAACCTCGTAAGCGGTGGATACCTCGCGGAACCGCTCCTGCGCGTCCGGATCCGGGTTGACGTCGGGGTGCAGTTCCCGGGCCAGCTTGCGGTAGGCGCGTTTGATCTCCTGGTCGGACGCGTTGCGCCCGACGCCGAGGATTCCGTAGTAGTCCCGTGCCACTTGAGTCTCTAGTCCTGTTCCGAATGGGTGTCGTCCAGCATCCCTGCTCACAGCCGATGCTGCCATGTTCACTGTGGCCGACCGGCGAACCAGGTTGCCGACCGGCGCGGATCCCGGTTACCGGGGCGGGCTCATCGTTCCGCGAGCACCTCACCGATATAACGGGCGACCGCGGCGACCGAGGCGATCGTGCCGGGGTAGTCCATCCGGGTCGGGCCGACCACTCCCATACCTCCCAGCACGGTACCCGGCATACCGTACCCGGTGGATACCACCGAGGTGCCGCGCATCTGCTCGACGCGGGTCTCCTCGCCGATCTGCACCGTCACCGTGCCGGGCTGCTGCGCGGCGGCCAGAAGTTTCAACACCACCACCTGCTCCTCGAGCGCCTCGAGCACGGCACGCAGCGAACCCGGGAAACCGAAATCGCCGGCATTGCGGGTCAGGTTGGCCGTGCCGCCCAGCACCAGCCGCTCCTCCGGATGCTCCACCAGGGTTTCGACCAGAACGGTCGACACCCGGACCAGAACGTCGCGTAGCCGGGCGGGGGCGTTCTCCGGCAACGCCGCGACGGCGCTCGAGGCAGCGGACAGACGCTTACCGTCCATCGCCTTGCCGAGCATGCCGCGCAGTGCGGCGAGATCCTCCTCGTCGATCACCGCACCCAGATCGACGAGCCGCTGATCGACCCGCCCGGTATCGGTGATCACGACCAGCAGCAGCCGGGCCGGATTGAGCGCCACGACCTCCAGGTGACGCACGGTCGACGCCGAGACCGTCGGGTACTGCACCATCGCGACCTGCCGGGTCAGCTGCGCCAGCAGCCGCACCCCGCGTCGCAGGACGTCGTCGAGATCGACGCCGCTTTCCAGGAATTCCATGATCGCGCGGCGCTCGGCATTGGACAGCGGCTTGACCTCGGCGATGTTGTCCACGAACTGGCGATAGCCCTTGTCGGTCGGGATGCGACCGGAGCTCGTGTGCGGCTGAGTGATGTATCCCTCGGCCTCGAGGACCGCCATGTCATTGCGCACGGTTGCGCTGGAGACGCCCAGATTGTGCTTGTCCACCAGCGTTTTCGACCCGATCGGCTCCTTGGTCGCGATGTAGTCCGCGACGATCGCGCGCAGGACCTCCAGCCGCCGCTTCTCGGTGCTCGACATCGGCCCCACCTCCTCGTTCGCCTTCGGGGTCCACGCGGCCGCACACGGGCAGCATCGACCACGCGGATTCCCGGTTGATCCGACACCAGTTTAGTTCCTGTGCTCACGAGTTCCCGCGTGTGAGGTCGCACAGTGATGCCGGGCCGGCGCCGGGGACCCGGTCGCGCAGCGGAACGGAGGTGGAGCCACGGAAGGCGCGGGCGAAGATGTCCGTCTTGCGCCCGCGGCGCGAACTCAGTCCGATTCGGCGACGAGTTTGCCTGCCGCCGCATCCAATCCGAGCATCGTCAGCAGCGACTGGCAGTCGTCGACTCCGGTCGAATGACTGGCCACCGCCCGCGCGGCGAGCGCGCCGCGCCGTGCGGCCTCGGCCTTCTCTGCGGCACGCGTTTCGGCGAACTCGCTCTGCTCGTGGACAAGTGTGATGTGGCGTGCCTGTGACATGGATCTCCTCAAGTTGCCTCGAACCCTACGCTGTCCGGACTCCCGCCCGGGCCGCAGCGCCGAATTCGGGGCGAAATAGACCGATTCACCGGGCCGCTACCGACCGACAGCCGGTCAGCCCAGCAGATCGCGGACCACTCCGTCGGCGAGCAGACGCCCACGGTCGGTCAACACCAACCGATCACGGTCGACAACGGCCAGTCCGTCGGCGACCACACGCTCACATGCCGCGCGGCCGTCGGTATCCAATTCCTCGACCGGGAGTCCGGAGCGCAGGCGTACGCCGAGCATCACGCGCTCGGTGTACCGCTCCGCGTCGGTCAGCGCCTCCCAGCCCGCGGCGGGCAGTCCGGCGCGGGCCGCGACGCGCTCGGCGTAGCGGCCCGGATGCTTCACGTTCCACCAGCGCACGCCGCCGAGGTGGCTGTGCGCGCCGGGGCCGGCGCCGAGCCAGTCGCCGCCGTCCCAGTAGCCGAGGTTGTGCCGGCAGCGAGCGGAAGGCGTTGTGGCCCAGTTGGATACCTCGTACCAGCCGAATCCCGCGGCGGCAAGGCGGGCGTCGATGCGTTCGTAGCGGGCGGCGAGGGTGTCTTCGTCGGGGGCGGGGAGTTCGCCGCGGCGGACCTTGCGGGCCATGGCGGTGCCGTCCTCGACGATCAGGGAGTAGGCGGAGACGTGGTCGACGCCGGCGGAGAGGACCGCGTCGAGGCTGGCGTCGAGGTCGGCGTCGGATTCACCGGGCGTGCCGTAGATGAGGTCGAGGTTGACGTGGTCGAAACCGGCTACCCGGGCCTCGCGGGCGGCCGCTACGGCACGTCCGGGGGTGTGGGTGCGGTCGAGAATGCGCAGAACGTGGCTCGCGGCCGATTGCATGCCGAGGGAGACGCGGGTGTAGCCGGCGGTTCGGATGCGCTCGAAGAACTGCGGGGAGGTGGACTCCGGATTCGATTCCGTGGTCACCTCCGCATCGGCGGCGAGGGAGAACTCGGCACGGATGGCGTCGAGGACATCGGCCAGGCCGTCGCCGCCCAGCAGCGACGGGGTGCCGCCGCCGACGAAGACCGTCGACACCGGCGGTTGCGCGCTCGGCAGTTCCGCGAAAGCCGCTGCCGCGGTGGCCAATTCGCCACGCAGGGCATCGAGCCACGACTCCGGCGAGGCGGAGGAACCCAGCTCGCCCGCCGTATACGTGTTGAAATCGCAGTAGCCGCAGCGCGTCGCGCAGAACGGGACGTGCACGTAGATCCCGAACGGCCCGCCGCCGAAATCGCGCAGCGTCGGCGCGGCGGTGGTGTGTTCGGGAGCGGGTGCGGTCACCCCACCAGTGTGCCCGGTGCGGCGCAGTGACCGGCGGCACACCGGCTAGTCGATCGCTTCCGGCGCCGGTAGCCCGCGAGTTCGGTGCGAACGGGCGTATTTTCCGGGAGTGGTGCCGACGATGTCGGCGAACGCCGCGATGAAGCCGCTCGGATTCGCCCACCCGCAGGCGTGCGCGACATATGTCGCGTCGTGCCCCTCGGCGAGCAGGACGAGCGCGTGCGAGATGCGCAGTTGGGTGCGCCACTCGTAGAAGGTCATGCCGAGCTCGTCGTGGAACAGCCGGCTCAGCGTTCGCGCTCCCGCGCCGACCCTGCGCCCGAGTTCGGCCAGCGCGGTGTTGTCGCCGGGGTCGTCGTACAGAATCCGCGCGAGGGCTCGCAATCGGTCGTCGCGGGGTTGGGGCAGTTGCAGCGGCTGCTCGTGCGCTTCCCGCAGTTCGTCGACGAGCACCCGATGCAGCCGGGCGCGCGCACCACGGTCGTGGTCGCGGGGCCCGGTGAGAGTGAGGAACACCTCGCGGGCCAGATCGGTGGCCCTGAATACCGCGGGGCGGTCCGGTAGCAGCCGGGCCGGTGCCACCGGGAGAAAGACGATCCGCATGTCGGTTCGCCCGTGGGCGCGGTGCTGGTGCGTGAATCCGGCTGGGGTCCAGCCGATTCGGCTGGCCGGCACGATCGACGTCCCGCGTTCGGTGTGCACCGAGAGCACCCCGCGGGCGGCGTACACCAGATGCCCGCGCGCATGCGCGTGGACCGAACTCGACGCTCCCGGCGCCCACTGGTGAACGCCCCCGGACGGCCACAGCCGCGACGTAGAAGCCGTCGCGGCAGGTTGGCGGCGAACGGGCATGAATCGGCATTCTATCGGTGGTCGGCCGCCCCGGTCGCCCACGACAGTGAACGCATGAGTGAGACGACGATGCGTGCGGCGCGCTGGCGGCCTCGGGCGTCCTGTCCGGGGTGCGGCAGCGCGCGGCGCGGCTGCTGATTCGGGGCGGGACCTCGTCGGTGGGCATGGCGGCGATCGCCATCGCGGCAGCCGAGGGTATCGAGACCGCGGCCACGACCCGGCAGCCCGCGAAGGTGGACGCGCTCATCGCCGCCGTGGTCGCGGCCCACCGCCGGATGCAGAACGACGAGGCGACCGGAAAGCTCGTCATCGTGCCCTAGCCGACCCGTCGGCGTCCCGTGGGAAGGCCCCTGCGGCATCGCCATCGGCGAATCCGCTTGATCTATGACGCATCTCACAAATTAGGACGGCCGTCCAGGGAATTTCCCGCTTTTTTGCGGAGAATATGACCCACCGGTCGGAAAGACCCACCTGACATGGCACAATAACTTCCATGACCGGACTTGGAGTACGACTCGTGGCGCGCCGCCATGTCGACTTCAAGCGCGTCTGCAGCGCCAGTTGTCTGCCGGATCGCCTCCGGTAGCTCGGCCTCCCCTCTCCCCGGTTCCCGGCATCCGTCGCGATGCCCATCGGTCCGATTCGCTGAACTCCGAAGGCGCGAGCCAGCCCCTCCCGCCTGCCGCAAGGCCTGATCCATCTTCTTCAGGAGCGACCCTATGACGTCGAGTACCGACGCCGGTCCCAGCCCCGAGTCCGTTCGCGCGGATCGTGAACGCCTCGCCCGTGAGCGTCGTGCCCGGCCCCGCCCGGAGGCTTCCGGCCCGCGCGAACGCACCGGCAAGCCGGTCCGCCGCAAGTCCGAGGGCCAGTGGGCCCTCGGTTACCGGGAACCGCTGAACGCGAACGAGCAGAGCAAGAAGGACGACAATCCGCTCAACGTCCGTGCGCGCATCGAGAACATCTACGCCAAGGGCGGATTCGACTCGATCGACAAGAGCGATCTGCGCGGCCGCTTCCGCTGGTGGGGCCTCTACACCCAGCGTGAGCAGGGCTACGACGGCACCTGGACCGGTGACGAGAACATCGACCTGCTCGAGGCCAAGTACTTCATGATGCGCATCCGCTGCGATGGCGGCGCGCTCAACGTCGAGCAGGTGCGCACCCTCGGCCAGATCTCCACCGAGTTCGCCCGGGACACCGCCGATCTGTCCGACCGCGAGAATCTGCAGTACCACTGGATCGAGATCGAGAACGTCCCGGAGATCTGGCGGCGCATCGAGGCGGTCGGATTGCAGACCACCGAGGCCTGCGGCGACTGCCCGCGCGTGGTCCTCGGCTCCCCCCTGGCCGGTGAGTCGCTGGACGAGGTCGTCGACGGCAGCTGGGCGGTCGAGGAGATCACCCGGCGCTACATCGGCAAGAAGGAGTACTCGAACCTCCCCCGCAAGTTCAAGACGGCGATCTCCGGCCAGCAGGATGTGGTCCACGAGATCAACGACGTGGCGTTCGTCGGCGTCGAACATCCCGAGCACGGCCCCGGTTTCGACCTGTGGGTCGGCGGCGGCCTGTCCACCAACCCCATGCTCGCGCAGCGAGTCGGTGCGTGGGTGCCGCTGGAGGAGGTGCCGGATGTGTGGGAAGCCGTCGTCTCGCTGTTCCGTGACTACGGTTACCGCCGGCTGCGGACCAAGGCGCGGTTGAAGTTCCTCATCAAGGACTGGGGCATCGAGAAATTCAGAGAAGTTCTCGAGGAGAAGTACCTGCAGCGCAAGCTCATCGACGGCCCCGCGCCCGAGAAGCCGGCCCGGCCCATCGACCATGTGGGCGTGCAGCGGCTGCGCAACGGCCTCAACGCGATCGGCTTCTCCCCGATCGCCGGCCGTGTCTCGGGCACGATCCTGACCCAGGTCGCCGACGCCGTCGAACGGGTCGGCGCGGACCGGATCCGGTTCACTCCGTACCAGAAGGTCGTCGTACTCGACGTCCCCGACGACAAGGTCGAGGAACTGATCGCCGAACTGGAGCCGCTGGGCCTGCAGGCCCGGCCGTCGGCCTGGCGGCGAAACCTGCTGGCCTGCAGTGGTATCGAGTTCTGCAAACTCTCGTTCGTGGAGACGCGCAAGCGTTCGCAGGTCCTGGCGCCCGAACTCGACCAGCGCCTGGCCGATATCAACGCCCAGTTGGACGTGCCGGTCACGATCAACATCAACGGCTGCCCCAACTCCTGCGGCCGTTCGCAGATCGCCGATATCGGTTTCAAGGGCCAGCTCGTCGACGACGGCGACGGGAATCAGGTGGAGGGCTATCAGGTTCACCTCGGTGGCAGCCTCGGGCTCGACAGCGGCTTCGGCCGCAAGCTGCGCCAGCACAAGGTGACCAGCGAGGAGCTCGGCGACTACATCGAGCGTGTCGTCCGCAATTTCGTCAAGAACCGCAACGACGGTGAGCGGTTCGCGCAATGGGCTGTCCGCGCCGACGAGGCCGACCTTCGGTAACGGGAGATTCAGTATGGCAACCACTTTGGAAAAGCTGAGCGAAGCCGAGCTGCGCAGGATCGCCGAGGACGGCGCGGCGCAGCTGGGTCCGGACGCCTCGGCCACCGAGCTGCTGCAGTGGACCGAGGACACCTTCGGCTCGAGCTACATCGTCGCCTCGAATATGCAGGATGCGGTGCTGGTGCAACTGGCCGCGCAGGTGCGGCCCGGCGTCGAGGTGCTGTTCCTCGACACCGGCTACCACTTCGCCGAAACCATCGGCACCCGGGACGCGGTCGAAACCGTCTACGGCGTGAACATCCTCGACGTGCGGCCCGAACACACTGTCGCCGAACAGGATCAACTGCTGGGCAAGGATCTGTTCGCGCGCGATGCGGGTGAATGCTGCCGGCTGCGCAAGGTGGTGCCGCTGCAGAATTCGCTGGCCCCCTACAACGCGTGGGTGACCGGCATCCGGCGCGTGGAGGCCCCCACCCGGGCCAACGCCCCCCTGATCTCCTTCGACGAGGGCTTCGGCCTGGTGAAGATCAATCCGATCGCCGCCTGGTCCGACGACGAGATGGCCGCGTATATCGACCAGCACGGCATTCTCGTCAATCCCCTTGTCGAGGAGGGATATCCGTCCATCGGTTGCGCTCCGTGCACGCGGAAGCCGGAACCGGGATCCGATCCGCGAAGCGGCCGCTGGGCCGGCCTCGCCAAGACCGAATGCGGGTTGCACGCCTCATGACTTCAACGGTGACCGAGACACAATTCGATACCCTTGCCGCCCTCGAGAGCGAAGCCATCCACATTTTCCGTGAGGTGGCAGGCGAATTCGAGCGTCCGGTGATCCTGTTCTCCGGCGGGAAGGACTCCACGGTCCTGCTGCATCTGGCGCTCAAGGCCTTCTGGCCCGCGCCGCTGCCGTTCTCGCTGCTGCACGTGGACACCGGCCACAACCTCGACGAGGTGCTGGCCTTCCGCGACCACGTGGTCGAGAAGTACGGGCTGCGGCTGCACGTCGCCAGCGTCGAGGAGTATCTGGCCGACGGCCGGCTCACCGAGCGGCCCGACGGTATCCGCAACCCGCTGCAGACCGTGCCGCTGCTGGACGCCATCACCGAGAACCGCTTCGACGCGGTCTTCGGCGGCGGGCGGCGCGACGAGGAGCGGTCGCGGGCCAAGGAGCGGATCTTCTCGCTGCGCGACGCCTTCGGCCGCTGGGACCCGAAGCGGCAGCGCCCGGAACTGTGGAACCTGTACAACGGCCGGCACGCGCCCGGTGAGCACGTGCGGGTGTTCCCGCTGAGCAACTGGACCGAACTCGACATCTGGCGCTACATCGCGCGCGAGAACGTCGAGCTCGCGACCATCTACTACGCGCACGAGCGGCCCGTGTACCAGCGCGACGGCATGTGGATGACCCCGGGCTCCTGGGGTGGTCCGCGCGAGGACGAGGAGCTGGTCGTCAAGTCGGTGCGGTACCGCACCGTCGGTGACGGATCCACCACCGGCGCAATACTTTCCGATGCCGCGACCAACGACGACATCCTCGCCGAGGTCGCCGCGTCGCGACTCACCGAACGTGGCGCGACCCGCGGCGACGACCGCGTCTCCGAGGCCGCCATGGAAGACCGCAAGCGAGAGGGTTACTTCTGATGAGCGAGTGGAGCTTGCGGAACGAGCAGACAACACAGCCCGACCTCCTCCGTCTCGCCACCGCCGGCAGTGTCGACGACGGCAAGTCCACACTGGTCGGACGCCTGCTCTACGACACGAAATCGGTACTGGCCGACCAGATCGACGCCGTCACCCGGGCCTCGGTCGACAAGGGCCTGGCCACCCCCGATCTCTCGCTGCTGGTCGACGGGCTGCGCGCCGAACGCGAACAGGGCATCACCATCGATGTGGCCTACCGGTACTTCGCGACGCCGAAGCGGTCCTTCGTGCTCGCCGACACCCCGGGCCATGTGCAGTACACCCGCAACACCGTCTCGGGCGCGTCGACGGCACAGTTGGTGATCCTGCTGGTCGATGCCCGCAAGGGCGTCATCGAGCAGACCCGGCGCCACGCCGCCGTGATGGCCCTGCTGGGTGTGCCGAAGCTGGTGCTGGCGGTGAACAAGATCGATCTCGTCGACGACGCGGAAGCGGTCTTCGCGCAGATCGTGGCCGAGTTCACCGAGCTCACGAGCAAACTCGGCTGGGCCGCCGAGGACATCGTGGAGATCCCGGTCTCGGCGCTGCACGGTGACAACATCGCGTCGCGCTCGGAGAACACCCCGTTCTACGACGGCCCCTCCCTGATCGAGCATCTGGAGTCGGTGCCGGTCGATGCCGACAGCACCGGCCGCCATCAGGTGGGCCTGCGCTTCCCGGTCCAGTACGTGATCCGCCCGCGGACCGCGGAGTACCCGGACTACCGCGGGTATGCCGGACAGGTCGCCGCGGGCGTGGTGTCGAAGGGTGACGAGGTCGTGGTGCTGCCCTCCGGCATCCGGACCACGGTCGAGCGCATCGACACCGCCGACGGCGAACTGCCCTCCGCCCAGCCCGGTCGCAGTGTGACCCTGCTGCTCACCGATGATGTCGACATCTCCCGCGGCGACACCATCGTCGCGGCCGCCGATGCGCCCGAACCGATCGATGCGTTCGACGCCACCGTCTGCTGGCTCGGCGACAAGCCGCTGCGGCCCGGCGCCCGCCTGCTGCTCAAGCACGGCACCCGGACCACGCAGGCCATCGTCGGCGCGCTGATCGAGCGGTTCGACGAGCAGAACCTGGCCGCCGATCCGAATCCGGAGTCGTTGGCGCTCAACGATATCGGCCGCATCTCGGTGCGCGTCGCAGAGCCGATCGCGGCCGACGACTATCGGGTCAACCGGTACACGGGCAGCTTCCTGCTCATCGACCCGGCGGGCGGTAACACGCTGGCCGCGGGCTTGGTGGGCGACGTACTGACCTCGGTCGAGGTCGGCAGCTGAGATGGGTTCGGCCGGTGGGATGTTCGTGAACGGCGAGCGGTCGCTCGCCGGTGTCACCACCGGCCGCGCCCCGGCATTGATCGCGGTCGCACACGGCAGCCGTGATCCGCGGTCCGCCGCGACGATGTCGGCCGTGGTCGCCGAGATCGCCGGACAACGTCCGGATGTCGACGTGCGCCTGGCATTCCTGGACCTGAACACCCCTTCGGTGGAACAGGTCATCGATGCCGTTGCGGCACAGGGACATACCGAGGCCGTTGTCGTCCCGTTGCTGCTGGGCAGTGCGTTTCACGCCCGGGTGGATCTGCCCGGCATGCTCGCGGCTGCCCGCCGTCGGCATCCGCTGCTGCGGATCACGCAGGCCGATGTGCTCGGAACCGACGAACGACTGGTGGCGGCGCTGCGGGACCGAGCGCTGCACGCGGGCGCCGACCGCGACGATGCCGAGCTGGGTATCGCGGTCGCAGCCGTCGGATCCTCGTCCGCGGCCGCCAACCGGATCACGGCCGAGGTCGCGGTGGCGCTCACGCACGGCACCCGCTGGCGGTCCGCGATCTGCTTCGCGACCACGCAGCCGTCGCTGAGCCGAGCGGTCTCGGATCTGCGCAGCCGGGGAGCCCGCCGGGTGATGGTCGCCCCGTGGTTCCTGGCCCCGGGGTTGCTCATCGATCGTCTCGCCGTCGCCGAACCCGGCCTCGTGCACGCACCTGCGATCGGGCCGCACCGGTTCCTCACCGAGGTGGCGCTCGAGCGTTATCGGGCCGCCGACCGGATGTCCCTCGATCTCACGGCCTGATTCCGCCTGTCCTTCCGGCAGTCTCGGTCACCCTGGTCCCGCCCGGTCCCGACCCACGTGGGTCGTGCCGGCTTCGCGGTTCATCCCGCGAACCAGCGCTCCAGCACCAGGGCCGCCCCGTCCTCACTGATATCGGCGGTCGTTTCGTCGGCGAGCTCGCGGACCGGGGGCACCGCGTTGCCCATGGCGACGGAATGCCCTGCCCAGGTGAGCATGTCGATATCGTTGTAGCCGTCGCCGATGGCCAGGGTCTGCTCGAGCGGGATGTCGAGTGTCAGGCGAAGTTGTTCCAGCGCCCAGCCTTTGGACACCCCCTGTTTGGAGGCCACCAGCCACGGTTCGTCCTCGCCGTGCACCCAGCCGGCGCCGGGGAGGTCGAGTTCGCCGACGGCGTCGATCATTTCGTCGAGGCTGCCGCCGGGCCACCAGCCGTTCAGCCGCGTGGTGGGCTCGAGGCTCAGTTCGGCATCGTCGACGAAGCGGAATTCGCCGAGCCGGAAGCTGCCGGGGTAGTAGCCGGTGGCCCAGGTCCCCACTCCCACCTTCTCCACCGACAGCACCATATCGGGCAGCAGTGAACGCAGTGTCGCGACCGCGGGCTCCGGGTCGAAAGTGTGGACCGCCAGTGGTTCCCAGTTCGAAATGTCCACGTGCACAGCGCCGTTCGAGCACAGCGCCTGGCCCTCCTCGAGTCCCAGCTCCTCCATCACGAGCCGGGTGGCGAGCAGGGTGCGGCCGGTCGTGATCACCACATGGGCGCCCGCGTCGACCGCGGCGCGCACCGCCGCACGCACCCGCGGGCTCATCGGTGCGCCCGCCTGCAGAATGGTCCCGTCCACATCCAGGGCAATCAGTCGAGGACTGTTCACCCGGTCATTGTCACCGATCGTGCATCTGCGCTTACAGCCCCGCCGCCGTTACCCGGCGGTATGCCACTCCGACGACTAGATGACACATCAACTACAGGTCCGAATCCCGCCAGCTTTGCCGGTTTCGCGCGACTTGACTGGCACCTGTCACGAGATCGCGTGGCAGACAACGGATATGGAGAGGCAGCAGAGATGGACACGACAGTGCACCACCGCTTCGAATCGAAGGTCGTACTGATCACCGGCGCCAGCAGCGGGGTCGGCGCGGCCGTGGCCCGGCGAGTGGCGGCGGAGGGCGCCGCGGTGGTGCTGGGCGCCCGGGGCAAGGAGGCCGGGGACCGGATCGCCGCGGATATCCGCGCCCAGGGCGGCCGGGCCGTCTTCGTCCCGACCGACGTCACCGTGGCCGAGGACGTGGATCGGCTCACCCACGCCGCGATCGACGAATTCGGCCGGCTGGACGCGGCCTTCAACAACGCCGGCGCGGTCAACTCCTTCGGACCGGTGCAGGACATCGACGAAGCCGGTTGGCGCGCAGATCTGGAACTCAACCTCACCGGCGTGTACTTCGGCCTGCGGTCCCAGGTGCCGGCGCTGCTGGAGTCCGGCGGCGGGGCGATCCTCAACAACGCCTCCAACCTCGGCGTGGTCGGTATGGGCTCGGTCGCCCCCTACGTCGCTGCCAAACACGGCGTGGTCGGCCTGACCCGCGCGGTCGCGCTGGAGACGGCCACCGCGGGTGTGCGGGTCAACGCGCTGGTTTCGGGCGCGGTGGATACCCCGGCGTTCCGCGCGTCGATGGGTGCGACACCCGAAGGCGAGGCGGCGATCGCGGCGCTGCATCCGCTCGGCCGAATCGCCCGCGCGGAGGAAATCGCCTCGCTGTGCGCCTACCTCCTCTCCGACGAGGCGAGCTTCGTCACCGGCGCGGCGGTCGCGGTCGACGGCGGGTTCACCGCTCGGTAACGCGGATCAGCGGTAGATGGCGGTGAGCTCGGCCGCCAGCGCGGCCAGCTCACGCCGAATCGATTCGGGGGCAACGACTTCGAGGCGTCCCCCGAATCCGGCGAGCTGTTCGGCGATCGCGCGCGGCAGATGGGCGCTGATCCGCAGCCGCACCCGGCCGCCGTCGACCGGACCGTCCTCGGCGCAGTGCCGGCCCAGCCGATCGCGCAGGACCGGCACGATCTCGGGATCGGCGTGCACGATCGCCGACACGTCGCCGCGGCGATGTTCCATCTGTTCGACGATCTCCGACCACGCCTGCGCCAGATCGAAATCCGCCGGGACGTCGGCGACGCCGTCCCCGACGGTCACCTCGCTCATCCGGTCGACGCGATAGGTCCGGCGCCCCCGGTCGGTCCCGGCGATCAGATACCACACGGCGTCCTTGTCGACGACGCCCCAGGGATCGACGGCTCGCTCACGACCGGCCGGGCCGTAGCGAAATCGGACCGTCCGTCGCCGCGCGACGGCCTGTTGCAGCAACTCGACCTCCGCCGGTTCGGATCGCGGCCGCCGGCCCCAGCCGACCGGATCGATCAGCGTCGCCGCCGAGGCGGCCAGGGCTTGTTCGCGGAACGTCTCCGGCAAGGCTCGCAACAACTTTCGCAGCGCCGAGCGGGTGGCGGGCGAGCCCGAGGCCGCCGGACCGAGCAGCAGGAACAGCGCCCGCGCCTCGTCGGCCGTCATTCCGCTGAGGTCGGTCCGGGCACCACCGATCAGCGCCCAGCCCCCGCCCCGGCCGGGCTGCGGGTAGACGGGAACGCCTGCCGACGACAGCGCCTCGAGGTCGCGGCGCGCGGTCGCCACGGACACCTCGAGTTCCCTGGCGAGCTCGGCGGCGGTCACCCGGCCCCTCGCCTGCATGAGGAGCAGCGTGGCAATCAGACGGTCGGCGCGCATACGGCAATTCTGCCGAACAAAGTGCTCATTCGGTGAGCACTTTGACCGCGAGGATCGTATCGAAGACCGCAACGACCGAGGAGAGACCGATGCTGCGCGGAATGACGACCGTGTCCTACTATGCCGACGACCTGGCGGCCGCCAAGCGCTGGTACGTCGAATTGCTCGATACCGCACCGTATTTCGAGGTTCCCGGCTATATCGAGTTCCGGATCGGCGACTACCGGCACGAACTCGGCATCATCGATCGCCGCTACTGCCCGGACCCCGCCCACGAACCCGGCGGCGCACTGCTGTACTGGCACGTCGACGATCTCGACGCCGCACTGCAGCGGCTCCGCGAACTCGGCGCGGCCGAACACCAACCCGTCACCGAACGCGGTCCGGGCTTCGTCACCGCCTCGGTGGTCGACCCCTTCGGCAATCTGCTCGGCATCATGTCCAACCAGCACTACCTCGACGTCCTGGACAGCCGTCGGGACTCGTCATCGCCGGCTCGGCGCGATATCGGGGCCGAACCCTGTCGGTGAACCCGGTCAGTGCCCGAAACCGCCGAAACCACCGCTGTGGAAGCCGCCGCCCAGGCCACCCCCATGGAAGCCGCCACCGGGGGTGGCGCCGAGGCCGGGGTGGCTCGGCGCGACGGCTCCGGGGTGAGCGGGAGCGACCGGTGCGGGGTTCGTCCCGCCGGGGCGGGTAGCGCCGCCGGGAGGTGTGGCCGTGCTGCCCCCGAGGCCGGGAGGACGGGCGGTTCCCGCACCCGGGGCGGTATCGGAAGACGTTGTGCCCGGGGCAGACTGGGCACCACCGGTCGGTGCGGAATCGGTGCCGCCACCGGCGGGGGCGGAGGTGCCGGGCTTCGCGTTGTCCCCGGCGTTCGCAGTGCCGTTCGAATTGGCAGTGCCGTTCGAATTCGCGGAGTCGCTCGAATTCGCGGAGTCGCTCGAGTGGGAACCGTCGCCCGAATTCGTCGTACCACCGGCATCGGGTCCGGTGTCGGAGTTCGTGGCGTCGCCGGAGTGCGCCGGGCCCGAGTTCGCCGCCCCCGGTTTCGCCGGATCCGATTTCGTACCACTGGAGTTCGCGGAGTCGTCGGCGTGCGAGCCGTGCGTATCGGCGCTGTCGGAGTCCGAGCCCTGGGAGGATGCACTCGACCCACCGGTCGCACCGGCCGAATTCGACTCGGCGGACGTGGTACCCGAGCCGTCACCGCTGTCCGCGGTGCCGCTCGAGTGCCCGGGCCGCGGAGTGGACGCGGCATCGCCGGTATGCGAATTCCCGGACGACGCACCGGGAGTCGCGGTCGTCTTGTCGGCGGGGACGGGGTTCGTGCCGGATGCGGGTGTACTCGAACCGTCCGGTTTCGGCGCCGGATTTCCGGGCTTCGACGAGTCCCCGGGTGTGGAGCCCCCGCCGGGCGGGGTGCCCTGATCACCGGATCCCGGCTGACCCGGATGTCCCGTGCCGGGCAGGTTGCCGGCCGCGGCGCCGGCGGCCAGGAGCGCCGCCGCGCCCGAGTTCACGAACGGCATGGGGTTGGTGAAACGCGCCGGATCGGAGTAGGTCCGGGCGCGAGGCGGCACGCAGGGCGTGACGGCGCCGTAGTCGCGCAGCGCGTTTTCGACCCGATCGGTCATGGCATGCGAAAAGTCGTGCGCCGCACCGGCGTAGCCGCGCATTCCGGACAGCGAGGTGCCCATCAAAGTGTCGGTGCGGGCCGCCAGCGCAGTGAATCCGACACCGAAGCCGGGTGTCTGCGGCAGGTCGCCGACCTGTTCGCGCAACGCATCCGCCGGGCCGGCCAACGCGGGGGCGAATTCCATGATCGGGCCGTCGGTACCGAGCGGGCCACCGCCGATCATGGTCGCCGCCGACATGGCGAGAGCGGACACGACCGCGGCGGAGGATACGACCGCGGCGCCCCGGGCGTATCGCCCGGCGTTGCTGTTGCTCGTGGCAAATCGAGCCGAGGCGATGGCGGCTCCGGTCGCGACCGTATGCGCCGGATCCGGCGGGACGATCACCGGAGGACCCAACTCGGCCAGCACCTCCGCCACCTCGACCGGTCGCGCGGCGCCACCGATCAGTAGCACGCGATCGACGTCGTCGATGGTCACCCGCGCACGTTGCAGGCAATCGCGCACCACCCGGAGCGAATTGCGGACATGCCAGGCGCGCAGGCGGCGGGTGTCCTCGGCCGGCACCACCGTCGACACCGGTGCCGGCACGTCCGGAGCCAGCGTCCGTGCGTAGCGCGCCAGGACGGCGCCCAGCGGCCGGCCGCCGAAGGCATCGGATCGCAGGGCCGAGCCGAGCACTCCGCGCTGATTCCATTCGGCCTCGGTCCGGACCACCGCGACGTCCAGGTTGTTGGCGCCCAGGTCGTAGACGAGCGTGGAACAGCTTGCGGAAACACCGTATTCGCCGTCCAGCCATTCCACCGCGGCCACGGGTTCGGGCATCAGAATCACGTCGAAGGCGCCGCAGCGGTGCAGCGCGTACTGCAGCGAGGCGATCTGCCGGTCGGTGTAGCAGGCGGGATAGGTGAGGACCGGCCCGGCTTCGGGATCGCTGCCCTCGATCAGGCAGGTGGCGACCGAGGCGACCAGGTCGGCCGAGGACCGGATCCGGCCGCCCAGCGATACCGGCTCGCGCACGCGGGTGAGGTCGGCGAAATCCGTGACCACCGGCGCGAATCGAGGCACTCCGCCGACTCGGACATCGCCGGAGCGGTCGAAGGTGACCGCGGTGCGACGCACGCGGACCGCCGGCCGGCCGCGATCACCGGCAGTTGCCGCCCACACGGAATTCACTGTGCCGATGCTCATGCCGAAGCCAACCGTCATTGCCATCCCGTCAACGCACCGAGACCACGGCCCCAGGTGGTTCAACCATGTGGTCGCGGTCGTTTACCAAATAGCGAACACAGGTTAGCTGGTCGGTCTCGATCACGGAAACCGAATGGGCGGAAAAGCTTTCACACCCACCGCTCGATCGAGCAAAACACCTGATAGGGCGTGATCTTCGGCAAAATCGGAAGTTCGAATTCGGCTACCGCACGAGAATAGCTGGCAAAACTGGCCATTTCACAGTTGATCGCGCAGAATACCGACCGGTTTTCTGTGGAATTGCGGCAATGACATTCACGAGACCGAAATCCGTGCGGCCGTTCCGAATGACTGGATGGTTGCCGAAACGACGAATGCCCCGATCCGGGCGGATCGGGGCATTCGGTCGAAAGATCCGGCTCAGGCGCGAGCGAGCAGCTTTCGCTTCCACCACGGCTGGGCCGTGGCGCCGCCGCGCACCGCATCGGGGCGGCGGCGCTGGACCAGCCGATCGAAATCGGTGGCGTCGGCGGTGGGCCGGCGCAGACGCCCGGCGTTGAAGTCGTCGACCAACTGTCGCACCGTCTGCTGCGCGCAGGACTTGTTGGTGCCGATGAAGCCCGTCGGACCGCGCTTGATCCAGCCGGTCACATAGGTTCCCGGAACCACCGCGCCGCCGGCGGATTCGAGCACCCGGCCGTCGGCGTTCGGGATGACACCGGCGCGCTCGTCGAACGGCACCCCCGGCACGGCCACGCCGCGGTAACCCACCGAAGCCAGAACCAGTGCGGTATCCAGGGTTTCGGTGTCGTCCGTCGCGACAGCGCGGGTGATACCGGCCTCGTCGGTCACGAGTTCGTTGCGCACCAGCTCGATTCCGGTCACTCGGTCGGTGCCGACCAGCGCCACGGGCGAGGAGAGATAGCGGAAGACGATGCGCTTGCGCGCGCCCACCGGACGGTCGGCCACGCTGCGCAGCAGCTTCAGTTTCTGCTCGACCTTCTGCGGCATATCCGGAGTCGGTTCCGGCACATCACCTTCCACGACGATGTCGAGATCGGATCCGAGCAGGCCCACGAATTCGGGGACGGTGAAGGCGGATTCGGCGGGACCACGGCGGCCCACGATCACCACTTCCTCGATCTTGCTGTGCCGCAGTGCCGCCAGCGCCGCCGGCGACACCTCGGTGGCATCGAGCAGTTCGGGATCCATGGTGAGAATCCGGGCCACGTCGAGCGCGACATTGCCGTTGCCGACGATCACCGCGCGCCGCTGCGACAGATCGAAACTGCGCTGCGCGAAGTCGGGATGACCGTTGTACCACGCCACGAACTCGGTCGCGGACAGGCTGCCGGGCAGACCCTCGCCGGGGATACCGAGCTTGCGGTCGGAGGAGGCGCCCACGGCGTAGATCACCGCATCGAAATGGTCCAGCAGTTCGGCGTGCGAGATGTCCGCGCCCACCGCCACATTCAGGTACGACCCGAATCCGGGCTGCGCGGAGATCACATCGAACAACCGGCTCACCTGCCGGGTCAGGGTGTGGTCGGGCGCGACGCCGTGGCGGGCGAGGCCGTAGGGCACCGGCAACCGGTCGAAGACCGTCACCGTCACCTCGGGCTGGGTGAGCAGCTCGTCGGCGGCGTACATCGCCGAGGGACCCGAACCCACGATCGCGACGCGCATCGGGCCGCGATCGGTGTCCACCTCGGCGGCCGGCACCGGCTTGGCCAGCAGTGGACGCGGCCGCGCCTGGCGATAGAAATCGGCGTTGATCTCGATGAACGGCTTCTGCTCCGCGGTGAGCTTCTTCGAGGAGGTGATGGCGTCCACCGGACAGGCCGTGGCACAGGCGCCGCAGTCCACGCATGCCGCGGGGTCGACGTACAGCATCTCCGCCGTCAGAAAATCCGGTTCGTCGGGCGTGGGATGGATGCAGTTGACCGGGCATGCGTAGACGCAGGAGGCGTCGCTGCAGCACGACTGGGTGACTACATACGGCACTGTATGGCTACCCTTCAGGCGGCTTTGGTCTTGGCGCGCTGCGGCTCGGAGCGGTACCGGCTGGCCGGGCCGTCGATCTTCAGCAGCTTCCAGACGTTCTTCGAGATCGGGTTCATCAGGCCCAGCTCCTTGGCCAGGGCCCGCACGTCGATGAAGTAGTCGGCGAAGGTCTGCTGCGCCTCGGCGGAGCCGTAGAACAGTTCCTTGCGCACCTCCTCCGGGATGTCGAATTCCTTGAAGAAGGACTTCGGCGGGGTCGCGATGGACCGGCCGAGGATCCACATCACGATCGGCATGGCCAGCGACAGCACGAACTTCGCGGCCGGATTCGACTCCGGCACATGCTTCTTCAGGAATTCGTGCGCGAAGGAGATGTGGCGCGCTTCCTCGGCGACGTGAATCGCCATGACGCCGCGCATGATCGGATGCACTTCCTCGCCGGAGCGCAGGATCTGCTTCTGGATGTGGTCGATCGGCTCCTCACCGGCGAGCACCGCCATGAAGAACAGATTCGGGAACCGGGCGGCGACCGGCGCGGCGATGTAGCGAAGCTTACGGACCAGCGGGCCCATCCCCGGCACATCGATGCCGATCCGGTTGACCATCTCCTGGAACATCAGGGTGTGGTTGTGCTCCTCGATCATCTCGTGGGAGCAGTACCGGAATTCGGGCGAGCCGTTGGGCAGGCTGAAGTTGTGCGTGACCATGCCGCTGATCAGGATCGACTCGAACTGCAAGCCGACCTTGGCGACATTGGCCTGGCGGTACTTGCCGATGGCGATCTTCTGCTCGTCCGACAGCGCCTGGTACCAGGGGTGACGTCCCAGCGGGTCGGCGGATTCCGGAAGGATCCACCGCTTCTCGCCAGCGGTCGCGGCGAAGTCGGGGTTGTCCCAATCGATGTCGGTGAACGGATCGAAGTGCTTGTTGACCGAACCCTCGGACAGCAGGAGCAGCTTCTGGGCGTATTCCATGGCCTCGGCGACCACAGGGTCTACTTCCGGCGTCGCGGCAACGGACATCGTCGTCACAGCCTCTCCATCTCGCATGGGTAACTGTTTCCCATAGTTACACCTATAGCGGCGGAGGTCAACACCGGCGATCGGCCGTGCCGGGCACCATCGCGCAACCTCGCCGATAGTCCGCCGAATTCCCAGCTCAGTGGCAACCGAAACAGCATTACCGGGAAGTACTGTGCGGGGCGTCACATCGAAGGGAAGGCCGTCACCACCCACGCTCGAGGCGGGTCGGACGTGTCGGCACCCACATGGCAATTCATCCCATGTCCCCGCTAAGCTACAACTTGTGTCTAAGACGTATTCAGCCGCGGAGCGCGCCTATCGGGAGATCAAGGAGCGCATCCTGACCGGGGCACTGCCCGGCGGAGAGCTGATCAGCGAGGGTGAGATCGCGACCGATCTGGGCACCTCGCGCACTCCGGTCCGGGAGGCGTTCCTGCGGTTGGAGACCGAGGGCTGGATGCGGCTGTATCCCAAACGCGGCGCGCTGGTGGTACCTATTCCCGCACACGAGGCCGAACACGTCGCACATGCCCGCTATGTCGTGGAGACCGCGGCGGTGCGCGCCCTCACCGCCGACGAGCGGCCGGCGCTGATCGACGCCCTGCGCGAATCACTGACCCGCCAGCGCGAACTCGTCGCGAGCCTCGCCGCGTCCGACGGCCGGGCGCTGTCGCACTTCGCCACCGAGGACACCGACTTCCATCGCGGCTATGTGGTCGCCGCGGGCAACCCGCTGCTCACCGGGTTCTACGACTCGCTGCGCGAACGCCAGCGGCGGATGAACAGCGTCGCCCTACACCGCGCGCCGATGAATACCGCCCGCATCGTGGAACAGCATGCGCAGCTGACCGATCTGATCGCCGCCGGCGATACCGCGGGCTTCGATACCGCACTGGCCGAACACCTTTCGGGTGTGCACCAGCTCGAACTGAGAGGACTGTGATGACCGCGCCGACCGCCGTCGACATCCGCCCGGCACGGGTCGCCACCACCCCGCGCGCGTGGTGGGGCGTGGCCGCGGCGGTCTTCGCGATCGCCTGGGGCGGAAACGAATTCACCCCGCTGCTGGTGATGTACAAGAACGACGGCCTGCCGGTCACCACGGTCGATCTGTTGCTGTTCGAATACGTCCTGGGCATCGTGCCGGCGCTGCTGATCGGCGGGCCGCTGTCGGACCGCTACGGCAGGCAGCGGCTGATGCGGCCCGCACCGCTGATCACCGCGGTCGGATCGACGCTGCTGGCCTTCGGTTCCGGCGTGGTGCCGATGTTGTCGATCGGGCGCGTGCTGTGCGGAGTCGGTCTCGGGCTGGCGATGGCCGTGGGCAGCAGTTGGTTGAAGGAGCTGTCGCAGCCGCCGTTCGGGCCCGTGTCGGCTCCCGGCACCGGCGCTCGCCGCTCGGCGATGAGCCTCACCGGCGGTTTCGCCATCGGAGCCGGCGTGGCCGGGGTGCTGGCGCAGTGGGGGCCGTGGCCCGCGACCCTGGCCTATCTCATCAATGTGGCACTGTGCGTGATCGCGGCCGTCTGGGTGCAGCGCGCACCGGAAACAGTGGCACCGCAACCGATTCGCAAGCCACTGCGTGAGGATCTGCGGATTCCGGCGGCCGGCCACCGGCGTTTCCGCCGCATCGCACTGCCGCTGGCGCTGTGGCTGTTCACCTCCGCCGCGACCGCCTACGCGATCCTGCCGACGCTGGCCGCCGACCGCATCGCCGGAACCCCGATCGCCTTCTCCGCGCTGATCACGGTGATCACGCTCGGATGCGGTTTCGCCATCCAGTCGGTGGCGCGGCGGATCGACCTGCCGGGTACCGCGCGGATCGCGGCACTGTCGCTGATGCTCACCACGGCCGGCATGGCCGCATCCGTCTACGCGGCGGCATCGCTACAGCTGTGGGCCGTCGTCGCGACCGCTGCCGTGCTCGGCTTCGGATTCGGCATCGGGATGGTCGCGGGACTGCAGGAGATCGAGCGGATCGCCCGGCCGGACGATCTGGCCGGGCTGACCGCGGTGTTCTATTCGGTGAGCTACCTCGGATTCGGTTCACCGGCACTGCTGTCGCTGCTGCACAACGCCTTGCGCATCGGCTATCCGGTGATGTTCGCGGCCGGCGCGGTCATCGCCCTCGGATGTCTCGCGGTGGTACTCAACAACTATCGCGATCCGGAGAGCCCGAGCGCCGTCGAGCGACGAATCAGCCGATGAGCCGAGTCGGAAGGGCGTTGTCTGCCCCGCGCCACCTGTGGCGGCACGCCGTCAGTGCTGAACGTGCACGAGTCCCGCGCCCATGGATTGCGCTCCCGTTTCGTCCCCCACCACAGCAGTCGCCGCGAACAGCGCGCCACCGGCCGCGACCGCGACGGTGACCGCGACCCGCGTCAGCCGGCGGCGCAGCACGCGCGGCGGCTCGGGTGGCTCGGGCGCCTCGGCGACCTCGCTCTCCCGGATCGATTCGGCGGCGCGACGCGCGAACACGGCCGCACCCTCGGCGATCGTGCGCTCCGGATCCGGGGCGACGATCACCGGCCGCGCCAGCGCCGCGGCCAGGACCGCGGCGACTTCGGGCGGACGGGCGGCGCCGCCGACGACGAGCACACAGTCGACATCGGCCATCGTGACGCGGGCTCGGCCGAGGCATTCGTACACCACATCGAGCGACTCGCGGATATGCGCGGTGCGCAAAGCCGTGATCGCGGCGTCGGAGTCGGCGGCCGAGGAAGCACCGGCGCGCCAGTTGTCCTGCGCGGCCATCTTCGCACCGAAGGCGCGGCCACCGAAGGCGGTGGAGCGCAACGGTTCCCCGAACACCGGCCGGTCCGGAGTACCGGGGCCGATGCGCACCAGGGTGACGGTCAGCCCCGATCCGCCGAGGTCGTAGACCAGCGCCAGGCCCGGCAGCAGCGGACCGTGCGCCACCGACAGCCACGCCGCGGCCGCCACCGGTTCGGCCACCAGGGCGGCATGGGACAGTCCGATCGAATCGAGGGCCTCGCGCAGTTCGAGCACCCGCTCCTCGCCGTAACTCACCGGATGTGTCACCGCGACAGCGGTTTCCGGATTGCGGCCCTCGGCGGTGGCCACCACGTGGGCGGACACGTCCGCGACCACGGTGCGCGCGACGGTCGCCACCAGATCGGCCGCGGACAGCGACCGATGACGTACGCGCGCGGTCCGGCCAGGCTCGGTCAGATCGGCGAAGTCGGTCACGGCGCGGCCGTGGCGCGGAATCCGGCCGACCCGCGCGGTGCCGCTGCTGTCGAAAGTGAGTGTCGTGCGCCAGGTTCCCGGCGCGGTGCGCTGCTGCGGCAGCGCGGATTTCGGGCCCGAGGCCCGCTTGCGCCGGCCGGCCGCCGCACGCTCACCGGATTCGCCGGCCGCGCTGCGCCCGCGGCCACGCGCGTTCTTCCCGCTCTCAGCAGTATCGATGGCGCACACCGTGTTGACCGTGCCGATACTCACTCCGAGCCCAACCGTCATCACAATTCCCCTCGATCGACGAGCGTACGTTCGCTGACATGTCTCGATCCGGCATCAGGCAACCACTGTGCTGAGAACTTGCCAAGCACCGGACAATCGGTTGTCCGCTCAACCGCCGCACTCCGCGACGACGCCGCCGATACCGCAGATATACCCCTTCACCTGCGGTAACAAATCAGGCAATTCATACGCGCAGTGGACATTTCGCGACACCGACCGACCGGTACGGGTTTGCCAGCAATCGTCCGAATATCCTCGGACACCGTATACCGGCGATCCGGCAACGGTGGCGCATCCGGCGAAACACCCACTCCCCCAACGCCGCACGAGCGCCCGGCTCCGCCGGCAGGGAAGATCAGCCTGCCGGCAGGGAAGATCAGGCCGCCGGCAGTTCCGGGATGCGGGTGGCGCGGGCGAAGACGGTCTCACCCTCCGCCAACCGCAAAGCCTCCGCGTCACCGCGAGTGACCTGCGCGGTGAACAGGTCGCCGGTGGCCGCATTGCGCAATTCGAGGCGAACCTCGAAACCCAGTCGGACGACGCGCTCGACGGTCGCGCGGGTGACCCCCGCCGACTCCGCGGTGCCCTCGTGTTCGGCCAGGGCCATACCGGGATCGCGGCCGATGCGAATGTCGTGCGGGCGCACCAGATGTCCGTTCAACTTGGCCACCGCACCGAGGAAGGACATGACGAATTCGTTGGCGGGACGGTCGTATACGTCTTCGGGCGTTCCGACCTGTTCGATGCGACCGGCATTCATCACCGCGATCCGGTCGGCGACGTCGAGCGCCTCCTCCTGATCGTGGGTGACCAGCACGGTGGTCACGTGCACTTCCTCGTGCAGGCGACGCAACCACGTGCGCAGGTCGTGACGCACCTTGGCGTCGAGGGCGCCGAAGGGTTCGTCGAGCAACAGCACCTGCGGGTCGACGGCCAGCGCCCGGGCCAGCGCCATGCGCTGCCGCTGCCCACCCGACAGTTGCGCCGGGTAACGATGCTGGAAACCGTCCAGGCCCACGATGCCGAGCAGTTCGTCGACGCGCTTGCGGATTTCGTTCTTCGGCCGTTTGCGGATCTTCAGCCCGAACGCCACGTTGTCGCGCACGGTCATATGTTTGAACGCCGCGTAGTGCTGGAAGACGAAGCCGATATCGCGCTTCTGCGGCGAGACCCGGGTGACGTCGCGGTCGGCGATGGTCACGATGCCCGAATCCAAGGATTCCAAGCCGGCGATCGAACGCAGCAGCGTCGATTTCCCGGAACCGGAGGGCCCCAGCAGCGCGGTCAGCTCACCGGAGGGGATGTCCAGGCTGACGTTGTCGAGGGCGGCGAACGAATCATAACGCTTGTTCGCGTCGGTGACGGTAATCATTTGGCAGTGCCCCGCTTGCGTTCGAGAAGGGTCATCAGGACGAGGGTGACGAGCGCCATGGCCATGAGCAGGGTCGCCGCGCAGTAGGCGCCGAAGGTGTTGTGGTCGTTGATATAACGACCGTGCACCAGCAGCGTCAGGGTCTGAGAAATGCCGGGCAGTCCGGACGACACCATGATCACGGCGCCGAATTCGCCGAGGGCGCGGGCGACGGTGAGCACGATGCCGTAGGTCAGGCCCCACCGGATGGCCGGCAGGGTGATACGCCAGAAGGTCTGCCACCGGCTGGCGCCCAGGGTCGCCGCGGCCTGCTCCTGATCGTCGCCGATCTCGTGCAGGACCGGGACGACCTCGCTGACCACGAAGGGCAGCGTGACGAAGAGCGTGGCGATCACCATGCCCGGCAGGCCGAAGATCACCCGGAAGCCGAAGCTGTCGAGGCCGCCGAACCAGCCCCCGACACCCCACAGCATGATCAGCGATACGCCGACCACCACCGGCGAGACCGCGAACGGCAGGTCCACCACGCCCTGAATCAGGGTGCGCCCCCGGAAGTTTCCGCGCACCAGGGCGATGGCGGTGATGACTCCGAAGACCACATTGAGCGGCACCACGATCACGACGATCAACAGCGACAGATTGAACGCCGAGATGGCGGCGGGTGTGGTGATGGAATCGAGGAACGCGCCGATCCCGTGCTCGAAGCTGCGCCAGAGAATGATCACCAGCGGGGCCACCAGCAACACGATCAGATACGCGAGCGCGATCACGCGCAGCGAAATCCGGGACGGGGCGGACAGTTTCATCGGCTCGCCTGTTCCTTGCGGGCGGTGCGTTCGGAGAAGATGCGCAGGATCAGCAGGGTGGCGAAGGAAATCGCCAGCAGCGCCACCGACACCGCCGCCGCGTTCACCGGACGGTCCACCTCGATCTGCTGCTGGATGTACTGCGACGCGACCTGAGTGCGGCGCGGAATGTTGCCGCCGATCAGGACCACCGACCCGTATTCGCCGATGGCGCGCGCGAAGGCGAGGCCACCGCCGGAGATGATGGCCGGCGCGAGCGACGGCAGCACCACGCGCCGGAAGATGGTCAGGTTGTTCGCGCCCAGTGAGGCCGCGGCCTGCTCGACCTCTTTATCCGCTTCGATCAGCACCGGCTGCACCGAGCGCACGACGAACGGCAGCGTCACGAATGCCAGCGCCACCACGAGTCCCGGCTGGGTGGCGTTGAGGTGGATACCGACCGGGCTCTGCGGCCCGTACAGCGACAGCAGCACGATGCTCGCCACGATCGTCGGAAGCGCGAACGGCAGATCGATCAGGGCGTTGACGAAGCTCTTGCCCGGGAAATCGTCGCGCACCAGCACCCACGCCACCACGGTGCCCATGACGACGTTGATCACGGCGACGACCACCGATACGAGAACCGTCACCCGCAACGCGTCCAGTGCCGCGGGCGCGGTGACCGCATCCCAGAAGCCGGACCACCCGTCGTCGAAGGAATGGACCGTCAATGCGGCCAGCGGCAGCAAGACGATGATGCTCAGCCACAGCACCGTGATCGCCAGACCGAGCGAGCCGGCCGATCCGGTGAGGCGCGACCGCCAGGCCGGTCCGGCGGACCGCTGCCGGACGACGCCGGGACCGGTGGTGGTCCCGGCGTCGGTACTCCCGCCGGTGTCGGCCTTCGTACGGGTGTCAGTCACAGTCGCCCAGTATTCCGTGCGCTCCGAGCCACCGGCTTACTTGGTGGCTTTGTCGTAGAGCACCGCGACGCTGCCGGTGTCGGGGGTGAACAGATCCTTGTCGACCTGCTTCCACCCACCCAGATCGGCGATCGTCCACAGCTTCTGCGGCGCCGGGAAATCCTTGGTGTACTGCGCGGCGACCTGCGGATCGACCGGACGGAAACCGGCCTCCGCCCATGCCTTCTGGCCGGCCTGCGAGTACAGGAAGTCCTTGAACGCCACAGCGGTGGTGGGATTCTTGGCGTTCTTCGTCACCGCCACCGGGTTCTCGATCTTGAAGGTGGTCGGCGGGATGACGTGCTCGATCGGATCCCCGCTGCGTTCGGAGAAGATCGCCTCGTTCTCGTAGCTGAGCAGTACATCCCCGGTGCCCTGCAGGAAGGTCTCGGTCGCCTCCCGGCCCGACTTCGGCTGCACCTTGATGTGCTCCTTGGAGATCAGCTTGCCCAGGTAGTCCAGGCCCGCCTGCGGATTCTTGCCGCCGTCGCTCTCCGCGGCGTAGGGCGCCAGCAGGTTCCACTTGGCCGAGCCGGAGCTGAACGGATTCGGCGTCACCACCTCGACGCCGGGCTTCAGCAGATCGTTCCAGTCGTGGATGCCCTTCGGGTTGCCCTTGCGGACGGCGATCACGACGACCGAACCGAACGGCACCCCCTTGTTGGCGTCGGCATTCCAGGTCGAGTCGACCAGCCCGGCATCCACCAGCCGGGTGATGTCGGGTTCGACCGAGAAGCTGACGACGTCGGCCTGGGCTCCGTCCTTGACCTTGCGGGACTGGTCGCCGGAGGCGCCGTAGGACTGCTGGATTTGCGCGCCCTTGCCGGCCTCGGTCTTGTTGAATTCGCCGATCACCTTGTCGTAGCCCGGCTTGGCGACCGAGTAGGCGAACAGCGTCAACTGCCCGCCACCACTGTGGGCGTCGCCGCCGACGGTGTCGCTCGAGCCACCACTGCAGGCGGCGGTCAGTCCCACGGCCGCCAGCGCGGTGAGCGCGACGGCGATGCGTCCTCGGCGCACCGAGAACCAGGATCTGCTGGACGATCTGCGAGACATGGAACTGACCTTTCCTGCCGCCCGCCCCCGGCGCACACTGCTGCCGGGTCGGAAGTAACTGTGATTGAGCGGTAGATCTGCCCGGTGAATACCGGAGACAGGCGCGGGCGGCTGAGCCGCGAGAGGCGGAGACGCTGCGGAAGATGTGCGCCGGTCCCGTGGAAAGGGCGCAGCGTGTCCGATCAGCTATCGACGACAGTGAATGTCCGCGACGACGAGACAGCCGACCGCGATCAACGCCAACTCATGGCGGACCTGCGGAACAACGCTCGATGACACGGGCAGACTCTAACAGAGCACCCGGAACCGCGCGAATCGGTCGAAGCCGAATCCGCCGAAGATCCCGATATTCGAGAAAACCGCCCATGACCGGCGGGAAGTATTCATATTTCGGATTCCCGACCGCCACCGCGCCGACACCGCAACGACCACCGGGGCCCGGGCGAACCGTGGTGAAGACCACAGTCGCCCGGACCCCGGTGCGTGCGTTCCGGCACCAGCCGATCGGTGGCCGGTCTACTCCTCGTCGGCGGACTCGGGCGGGCTTTCGTAGAGGTCGAGCACCCACTCCTCGACGGCGGTGTCCTCACCGTCCTCGTCGGGCTCGTCGGCGCGCAGCCGGTTCTGCAGCCGCACGCCCAGGCCGAGCATTTGCGCGGCGCGCACCATCTCGATCGCCTCGTCGGCGGTGGTGTAGTGGGTCGCGATCAGTCGGGGGCCGTCCTCGATTTCCAGAAGCTGCTCGAGGTCGACGAATTCCTCATCGGTTGGCATGGGCTGCACAGTACCTGCAACCTCCGACAGCGGGGGATTATCGCGTCAGCAACCAGGCGACGACGATCAGCACGAGCAGTGCGATCAGCGCCAACTGGACCCGTGAGCGTGGCATCAGATCGCTTCCTTCGGCATCGGACCCGGAACATGCATCGAGGCGCCGGCCAGCGCCGGTTCGGGCGGTGCGATGGTCGCCGCATCGGGCGCGATCTCGGCGGCCGCGTCGCCGGCGACGATGTCGGTCTCGGCGACGGCCGAGCGGTCGCGGCCGAGCAGCCGCAGCACGATCCGCAATCCACGATCGAGCAGGTAGGCGATCAGGAAACTGACCGGCACCGCCCCGACCAGAACCACGACGAACTGCGGGATGAACGGTAATCCGGCCACCCACAACTCGAAGCCGTCCCACCAGCCCGCGACATGATGCACAACCACCAGCCTAGTAGGTCACGGGTGCGCCGGCCGCAGGGCATGCCGACCGGCTGTCGCGAGGTGCCGACAGTCCCGGCGAACGGGACCGGAATCCACCATGATGGCTGTATGGCGTCCTACGACGAACCGATCACCGAACAACCCCTCATCGAGACGCTCGACGACATGTCGCCGCCGCGCGATGCCCTGGCCGATGTCTCCGATGCCGAGATCTCGGCGAACTACCTGCCCATTTCGGCGGGCGTCGTGCACAAGTCGTCGTATCCGCCGATCGACGACTACGCCTTCCTCTCCGATTGCGAGACCTGCTGCCTCATCGCGCGCAACGGTGCCGTCGAGTGGATGTGCCTGCCGCGGCCGGATTCACCCAGTGTGTTCGGCGCCATGCTGGACCGCAGCGCCGGACACTTCCGGCTCGGCCCCTACGGCGTGAACGTGCCCGCGGCGCGGCGCTATCTGCCCGGGGGCATGATCGTGGAGACGACCTGGCAGACCGACACCGGCTGGATCATCGTCCGCGATGCGCTGGTCCTGGGCCCCTGGCACAACACCGACCGGCGCAGCCGGACCTACCGCCGCACCCCGGAGGACTGGGACGCCGAGCACATCCTGCTGCGCACGGTGAAATGCGTCAGCGGCGTGGTCGAACTGGAGATGAGCTGCGAACCGGCCTTCGACTATCACCGGGCGCCCGTGAATTGGGAATACACCGGCGAGGTCTACGAACGCGCCACCGCCACCGCGACCTGCGCCCACGACGAATTGCCCTGCGGCGAACTGGTTCTCACCACGGATATGCGGCTGGGGCTGGAGGGGCGCGAGGCCCGTGCCCGCACCCGCATGCGCGAGGGCGACGAATTGTTCGTGGCCCTGTCCTGGTCGCCGCTGCCGGCCCCGCGCACCTTCGCCGAAGCGGCGCAGAAGATGTGGCAGACCACCGAATGCTGGCGGCAGTGGATCACTCTGGGCAAGTTCCCGGATCATCCGTGGCGCGGCTATCTGCAGCGCAGCGCGCTCACGCTCAAGGGTCTGATCTACTCCCCGACCGGCGCCCTGATGGCGGCAGCCACCACCTCGCTGCCGGAAACGCCGGGCGGCGAACGCAACTGGGACTACCGCTACAGCTGGGTGCGCGACTCCACCTTCGCCCTGTGGGGCCTCTACACGCTGGGCCTCAACCGGGAGGCCGACGACTTCTTCGCCTTCCTGCACGATGTCGCGACCGCGAAAGACGGTGAGGCGCAACCGCTTCAGGTGATGTACGGCATCGGCGGGGAACGCGATCTGGACGAGTCCGAGATCCCGCACCTGCACGGTTACGACGGCGCCAAGCCGGTCCGCATCGGCAACGGCGCGTTCCAGCAACAGCAGCACGACATCTGGGGCACCATTCTGGATTCGGTTTATCTGCACGTGAAATCACGCCAGCAAGTCCCGGAAACGTTGTGGCCGATGTTGAAGCGGCAGGTCGAGGCGGCGATCGAGAACTGGCGCAAACCCGACCGCGGCATCTGGGAGGTGCGCGGCGAACCGCAGCATTTCACTTCGTCCAAGGTGATGTGCTGGGTCGCGTTGGACCGCGGCGCGAAACTCGCCGAATTGCACGGCGAGACCGACTACGCCGAGAAGTGGGCCGCGCTGGCCGAAGAGATCCGCGCCGATGTACTCGCCCACGGGGTGAACGACAAGGGCGTCTTCACCCAGACCTACGGTGGTGACAGCCTCGACGCCTCACTGCTGCTGGTCGTACTCCTGCGCTTCCTGCCGCCGACCGATCCGCGGGTGCGCGCCACGGTCCTGGCCATCGCCTCCGATCTGACCCAGCACGGTCTGGTGCTGCGCTACCGCACCGACACCACCGACGACGGATTGTCCGGTGCGGAGGGCACATTCACCATCTGCTCGTTCTGGCTGGTATCGGCGCTGGTGGAGATCGGCGAGGTGCGCCGGGCGCGGCATCTGCTGGAACGGCTGCTCGGATACGCCAGCCCGCTCAAGCTCTACGCCGAGGAGATCGACCCCTACACCGGACGGCATCTCGGTAACTTCCCGCAGGCGTTCACCCACCTGGCATTGATCAACGCGGTGATGCATGTGATCCGGGCCGAACACTCCACCGGGGCCGGTGAATTCCATCCGGCTCATCCCGCGGGCTGACGAAGCAGCGGGTGGTCCGATATGCCCCGGACCACCCGCCACGAATGCGCACAGCACGAACGCTAAGGCACGTCGGCGTTTTCGCGGATCTCCCGCAACCGCACCATCGATCGCTCGATTTCGGTGAGACGCCGTTCACGACTCTCCGGCGAGTTGATCGCCGCCGCCTCCTCGGCCGCGCGCAGCGATTCGTCCACCGATCGCAGCGTCTGATCGGCCAGATCGGTGAAGTGGTCGCGCAACATGCGCTGCATGGCCCGCAGCCGATGCCGTGACTCCTTGCCGACCTGGAAGATCACATCGTCCATCAGGCGAGCCACCGCCACCTTGGCCTCGGACTGGCGGCGCTCACGGCGCAGCTTGCGGTCCTCCCACAGGGCGTTGATACCCAGCAGGGCGGCCGCCGCACCCGAATACCAGTTCACCAGCGGCATTTTCAGCAAACTGGTGAGCAACCCGACCATCAGCAGACCACCGTAGGAGCCGCGCATCACGTTCAGCAGCGACGAGGTGAAACCCACCTTCGCGGTATCCAGCGGCTCCAGCGACGACACCGGTTCGAGGACGTCGCCCGGATCCTCGAGCCGCAGATCGGGCAGCGGCACATCGCGCGAGTCGGCGGGGAACTTCGCGGTGACCTGCTCGGCCAGTTCCACCGCCCGATAGTGGGCGACGACGAAGTTCTCCTCGACCGCCTCGCAGATCCGGGAATCCAGATCGGCGCCGAATTCGTCCCAGCTGCGAGCCGGATCGCGCTTGGCGATCTCCGATTCGGCGTGGCGGACCAGTACGCGCAGCCGGTGCCGCAGATCGTGTTCGATATCGGCCATCAGTTCCGAACAGCCGTCGGCGAGGGTGACCTGCCAGTTGGCGCTGCGGTGGCGCAGATCGTCGGCCTCGGCGCGCGCGGTGCGCAGTTGATCGGTGATCGCGGTGTAGCGCTGCGGATCGCGCAGGGTTTCGGCCTCACTGCGCAGGGCCAGCCCCAGATGATCGGTGATGGTGCGGATGTCGCGCAGCGCCGCTTCCCGGGCGACGGCGTCGGCGCGGGCGAGGACGTATCCGCGCAGATGGTCGATCAGTTGCGGCACACCGGATTCGATATCGCGGCGGTGATCGTCACCGGCACGCAGATGCAGATCGGCGGAGATCGGGGCCACCGCGAAACCCAGGCCGGCGGCGTCGAGCAGCTCGCGATTGCGCTGCTGCACCCGGCTCCAATGGCTGTAGCGATCGATCTTGTTCAGCACACAGACGACCGTCGGGCACACCTGCCGGATGCGCTGCAGCAGGGCGATCTGCTCGGGGGTGTATTCCGCGGCCGCGTCGCTGACGTAGAGCACGGCGTCGGCGGCGGCGATCAGCGACCAGGTAGTCGGCGCGTCGGCGGGTGCGCCGGGCGCGTCCATCACCACGAACCCCTCGGCCAGCAGCGGGCTCGGGTCGGTGAATTCGGCTCGGATCACGCCGGCCGCGCTCAGCGCCGGACCGGGGTTCAGCGGGTCGACGGGCTGGCGTTCGGTGCGACCGCCGGGCAGCGAGCGCACCAGCGTGGCGGTCGCCTCCGGACCGTATTCGGCGATCACCGGAACGCTGACCGGACTGCCGGTCGCGCTCACCGCGCTGCCGACCAGACCGTTGACCAGCGTGCTCATCCCGTTCTTGGGTTCGCCGACGACCACCAGCCGCACGCGCGGATCGGCCACCCGAGCCCGCGACATCCCCAGTCGTGCGGTGAGATCGGCCCGGCCCGCGGCGCGGGTCAGGTCGAGCAATTCGTCGAGCTGCGCGAGCAGCGGGGCCATCTCGTCGGGGTGTTTGGCACCCGGCGACTCCACCGCCGTCACAGCGGAAGCACGTGGAAATCGACGACAGGGTGGTCCACCGGATGGTGCATCTCGGCAAAGGTGGTTTCGTGCAGACCGCCGGACAGTCCGGCGGCGGACACACTCGTCAGGCCGTGGCCGGGATCGGTCCACAGCGAGGTGTCGTACGAATCGTTTACAGCCGCAACAGGTTTCACCGGAACGTGCGCATTCGGCACGGGATCGATGGTGGTCGGCGGTTTGATCACGGTCGGCGGCTCCACGGGTGCGGTGTGCTGCGCGGTCGGCACGGTCGGTTCGTGTGTCGGGACGGTCTGGTCGTGGCTCGGCGGCGTCGCATGCTGGGTCGGTACCTGCTGGGTAGGAACCTGCTGCGTCGGTACGGAATCCGGATCGTGGGTCGGCACCTGGGAACCGCGTGACGGCACGGTCGGATCGTCGGCGTTGCCGGTGGCGGAGGTGTCCGCCCCCGAGGAGGTGCCCGGTGTATGCGTCGCGGTATGGCCCGGCGTCGACGCGTCCGCGCCGGCGGAGGTCGACGGCCCGGAGTCGCTGTCGGTATCCGACGGCGTCGTACCGGGGGTGCGGGTGGGATGGCCGGAATCGGTGTCGCGAGGCACCGTCACGGTCGGCGTGGGCCGGTCGACGGAATCATGATCGGTCGAGGTACCCGGACGGGTGGTGGTGTGCTCGCCGCCGGGCGTGGTCCCCGGCGCGTGCGAGGTGCTCGGCGCGGTCGGCGTCTTCGTCGCATCGGCGTCGTGGGTCGTGGTGGTGCCGTGCGATGTGGTGGTCGGCGCGTGGGTGGTGGTCCGCCCGGCGCCCGATTCCGACGGATCGTCGGCACCGCCCGGCAGTCCGGTGTCCGTACCGGCATGGCGGGGCCGATCGTCGAACAGCGCCGGAACGGCCACCGCGGGCGCGGTCAGCGGGGACGGTCCCGCATGCGTGGTGATCACGTTCGCGATCGGGTGGGTAGCGGCCTCGGGCTGAATCGTGGTCTGCAGTGGCGTCGCCGAGACCGGTTGGACGAGCGCGGGCGCCGGCGCGGGTGCGACCGGCGCCGGCGCGGCCACGACCGGTGCGGTCGAAACCGGTTGCGGCGCCGCGACATTCGTCACCGGCGCGGACGCTTGAGCGGTAGCGAACGGCGTCGAGCCGGGGGCGGCCGAGGTGGCGATCGGCCCGGATTGTGGCGCGAGCGCCGACGAGCCCGGCACCGCGGCGCCGGGTCCGTTCACCGCCGCGCCCGCAGGACCGTTCGCGGCCCCGGCATGCGTCGCCGCGGCCGTGGCCGCACCGGGGGGCGCCACCGCCGCACCCGGGGCCACACCGTCGGCCGCACTACCGGACGCGTGGGCGCTCGAGGTCGGGCCACCGAATTGGCCGGCCCAGCCGGAGGCGTCCGATGCGCTTGCGCCGGCGGGGATCTGGTGGGTGCCGCTGCCGAGCCACTGCCCGTAGTCGTCGAGCTGGTGCCCGACGTCGCCGACGGCGAAATCGACCTTGGTCTCGGTCGTCACCCAGATTCCGTCGAATCCGACGTGCGCGTCGATCTTCATCTCGGTGCCGAGGAAGATGCCGGGATTACCGCCGTCACCGATGCCGTCGAAGGCACCGGGATGCGGATCCGACAGACCGTCGTGCGGATCCGACAGACCGCCGAACCCGCCGGGGCCGAACCCGTTCATCCCGGGCAGATGGAGTCCGTTGGTGCCGGGCAGGCCCAGTCCGTGCCCGGGCAGCGGTGCGGTCGGGTAGGGATCGGCGCCGGCCGTGTCGGCATCGGCCTGCCGCTGATCCACCGCGTCCTCGGCACCGGGCAGCCCGAAGGCCCCCGACGCGTGGGACTGACCCGGCAAACCGAAGCCTCCCGAGGTCTCCGATTCCGGCGCACCGGGCAGGCCGAAACCGGCCGGGGCACTGGCATGGTGCGTCCCGGGAATCGCAAAGCCTTGTCCCCCACCGAATCCCGGATTACTGAAACCACCGTGGCCCGAATGCGGATTGCCCGGGTGCGAGGGAGAACCGGGAATCGAGAAGGGCGGCGCGGTCGACCCGCCGTCGGGCGAGCCGGGCAGGCCGCCGATACCGGGCGCGGGCTGACCACCGTCGGCGAAGGGCAATTGCAGCCCCGGATAGGCATCCGTGCCGTGCTGTTCCGGCAGCGCCAGTCCCGGCGCGGGTGCGGCCGGGGCGTGCGACGCGGAGTTCCCGAGGGTCGGCGGAACGGAGTCCGGTGACGGATCCGGATAGGTCACCACCGGACTCGGCACATCGGGATGCGGATCGGCGGCGGACCAGCCGGTGATGTGGCTGTTGTGCGATTCGTTCTCCGGTGCGGGCGACCCGTTGGAGGCGATCAGCGCGCCGCCGGTGACGTACGCACCGGCCCGAGCCACCCGCGCGACACCGGTCGCGACGCGATATGCGGCATCGTTCGCATGATCGCCCGCGTCCGCATCATCGTCGAAGGGCAGCTCACGCGTCATACAAACTCCGCTCTCAGCGTTCGGCTGGCTAAACCGAACGGGGTGTTACCGAATTTGGGTCTTTTTACACCTTATTTCCGGAAAACTTGCCTGTCACATCCTTCAGGTTTCTTTCAGGCGGACAGATGACAGGCCACAGCGGTACTTTCTGAGCTTGCCACCGGCGGTCGTGACCGGAAAGCCCCAAGATCAACCGGCAGTCGACTCGGTCAACGGTCCAACTGATCTCACGGAACCTTGGAGACTACCTCTTCGGCTTGTCCGATGACGAATCGGTCGAGAGCGCGGCGACGAAGGCCTCCTGCGGAACGTCGACCCGGCCGATGGTCTTCATCCGCTTCTTGCCCTCCTTCTGCTTCTCGAGCAGCTTGCGCTTACGCGAAATGTCGCCGCCGTAGCACTTGGCCAGCACGTCCTTACGGATCGCGCGAATGTTCTCGCGGGCGATGACCTTCGAGCCGATGGCCGCCTGGATCGGCACCTCGAACTGCTGCCGCGGAATGAGCTCGCGCAGTTTGGTGGTCATCTTGTGGCCGTAGGCCTGGGCGGCGTCCTTGTGCACGATGGCCGAGAAGGCGTCCACGGCCTCGCCCTGCAACAGGATGTCGACCTTGACCAGCGCGGCCTCCTGCTCGCCCGCCTCCTCGTAGTCCAGCGAGGCGTAACCGCGCGTGCGCGACTTCAGCGAATCGAAGAAGTCGAAGATGATCTCCGCCATCGGCAGGGTGTACCGCATCTCCACGCGCGTCTCGGACAGATAGTCCATGCCGAGCAGTTCACCGCGGCGCGACTGGCACAGCTCCATGATGGTGCCGACGAACTCGCTCGGCGCGATGATCGTGCACTTGGTCACCGGTTCGAAGATCTGGCGCACCTTGCCCTCGGGCCAGAACGACGGGTTGGTGACAACCTGTTCGGTGCCGTCCTCCATGATCACGCGATAGATCACGTTGGGCGCGGTGGAGATGAGATCCAGGTTGAATTCGCGCTGCAGCCGCTCCCGGGTGATCTCCATATGCAGCAGTCCGAGGAAGCCGCAGCGGAAACCGAAGCCCAACGCGACCGAGGTCTCCGGCACGTAGGTGAGCGCGGCATCGTTGAGCTGCAGTTTGTCCAGCGCGTCACGCAGGTCCGGATAGTCCGAACCGTCGACCGGGTAGAGACCGGAGTAGACCATCGGACGCGGCTCGCGATAGCCGGTCAGCGCCTCGGTGGCGCCGTCGCGCGCGGTGGTGACGGTGTCACCGACCTTCGACTGCCGGACGTCCTTCACACCGGTGATGAGATAGCCCACCTCACCGACGCCGAGGCCCTGGGTGGGCTTGGGCTCGGGCGAGACGATGCCGATCTCCAGCAGTTCGTGGGTGGCGCCGGTGGACATCATCTTGATCTTCTGGCGCGGGGTGAGCTTGCCGTCCACCACACGCACGTAGGTGACGACACCGCGGTAGGTGTCGTAGACCGAGTCGAAGATCAGCGCGCGGGCCGGGGCATCGGCCTCGCCGACCGGCGGCGGGACCGTCTCGATCACCTTGTTGAGCAGTTCGGGAACGCCGACGCCGGTCTTGCCCGATACGCGCAGCACGTCCTCCGGTTCGCAGCCGACGATATGGGCCAGCTCGGCGGCGTAGCGGTCCGGATCGGCCGCGGGCAGGTCGATCTTGTTCAGCACCGGGATGACCTCGAGATCCTTGTCCAGTGCCAGATACAGGTTGGCCAGCGTCTGCGCCTCGATGCCCTGGGCCGCGTCGACCAGCAGGATCGCACCCTCACACGCCTCGAGTGCCCGCGAGACCTCGTAGGTGAAGTCGACGTGGCCGGGGGTGTCGATCAAGTGCAGGACGTAGTCGGTGCCATCGACGTTCCAGGGCAGCCGCACATTCTGGGCCTTGATGGTGATCCCGCGCTCGCGCTCGATATCCATCCGGTCCAGATACTGCGCACGCATCTGCCGTTCCTCGACCACCCCGGTCAACTGCAGCATGCGGTCGGCCAGCGTGGACTTGCCGTGGTCGATATGCGCGATGATGCAGAAGTTCCGGATCCGCGAGGGATCGGTGAACGTCGTGTCGGCAAACGTGCTGATGGGACACTCCTACCCGTGAACAAGTCGATAAGTCGCCATGCGGCAGTCTACGTGCGCATACCGCGTGGTCGTGCACGCACCGGCGGGCCGGCATCGGCGGCAACGGCGCAGTTCCCGGGGCCGGCGACCCGGATGTGAGCGGCGGCACACTCGATTCCCCGCCCGGCACAGGCGAATCCGGCAGGGATGAGCCGAGCGCGGTTCGCCGTTAAGCTCTGCCGATATGGCCAGCACATGGAGCTCTCTGGGCAAGCAGTTGGGGACCATTGCCAAGGAGCAGGGGCCCCGGATCGTCAAGAAGCAGGCGCCGAAACTCGTCGACCGGATGCAACGTTCCTCGATGTGGGACCGCGCTCTCGGCGGCCGCCGCAAGGACACGGTCGCGGTGCGGCCGGCGGCCTCGACTCCGGTGCCCACCCGGGAACGTGCCCGCCAGATCGTCTACTGCCCTCAACTCGACGGCCGCGCCGATCCGGGCGAGATCGTGTGGACCTGGGTGCCGTACGAGGAGGATCCGGCCAACGGCAAGGACCGCCCCGTGCTGGTCGTGGGCCGGGAGCGCAAGACTCTGCTGGGGCTGATGCTCTCCTCGAATCCGGCGCGCGGCGCCGAGCACAATTGGATCGGAATCGGTTCGGGCCCTTGGGATTACGAGGGGCGCGACAGCTGGGTCCGGCTGGACCGGGTGCTCGACGTGCCCGAAGCGGGCATCCGGCGTGAGGGGGCGATTCTCCCGCGGAAAACCTTCGATCACGTCGCGCATCGGCTGTGTGCGGAATACAACTGGGGTTGAGCAGGCCGGCCGAACCGGTGAATCCGGCCGCACGTGGCGCGACCGGATTCACCATCGGCGTCGCCGGATCAGTCGGCGAGATGCCGGGTGCGGCCGAACAAGGCGCTGTAGACCAGCGCGCCCAACAAGCCGCCGAGCAGCGGGAAGACTACGAAGACCCAGACCTGTGGCAGTGCCCCGTTCTGATACGGAGCGACCGCGAGACTGCGTGCCGGATTCGCCGAGGCGTTGTCGATCGGGATAGCGATCAGGTTGATCACCGCGAGAGTGATACCGATACCGAGCCCGGCCATCCCGACATGCGAGATCCGGTCGGTCGACGCCAAGACCACGAAAACCAGCAGCGCGGTCAGGATTACCTCGACGGTGACGGCCGCGGCCAAGCCGTAACCGTCCTGCGTGAGCGTTGCCATGGGGCCACGCACATGCACAGCCGATGGGCTGTGCGCACCCCAGCCGTTTGCGGCCAGACCGTCGGAGGCGCGGTTGTAGGACGGCAGATTCCTGGCGATGCCGAAGATCACCGCACCGGCGATGAACCCGCCGACCAGTTGCGCGACCCAGTAGTCGACGGCGGTGAGCCAGCTGATCCTGCCCATCGCCAGCTGACCGATGGTCACCGCCGGATTGACGTGCGCTCCTGAGATCGGGCCGATCGCGTAGACCAGCAACGAGAGGCTGAAACCGAAGGCGAGCGCGATTCCGAGCACCCCCACCCGGCTTCCGGCGAAGACGGCCGTACCCACGCCGCCGAAGACCAGTACGAATGTGCCGATCACCTCGGCCACCAATTTTCGAGCCAACGGCACTTCACGCTGCTCGACTACATTTTCGAGCACTTCCTGAGCAGTCGGAGACATCTGCCACCTCCCTTTTCGAGCGTGTGCTTCGAGTCGGTACCACGTGGAGATTCAGGAAACTCGCTGAACGACCCGTACGGCCGTCCAAGTCGGACGCTACGGGACCGGATAACGGTGCACAATGACGGCGATTCGCATATCGGGAGCAGACCGCGGATACTCGGACCGGATTGTGCGATGACCGGGCGCAGGCACGGCGATTTCGCTTCGCACCGCCTCAACTGGTAACCTCGATCGTCGGCGCGGCGCTACCCGTTTCGGTGTAGTGCGCCCAGAGACTTTTCACGAACATCTAGAGCACATCAACTGACGAGAAGGAATCAGAGGAACAGGCGTGGCCAACATCAAGTCCCAGATGAAGCGGATCCGCACCAACGAGGCGGCGCGGGTGCGCAACCAGTCGGTGAAGTCCGCGCTGCGCACCTCGATCCGCAAGTTCCGCGAGGCCGCCGCGGCGGGCGAGAAGGACAAGGCGCTCGAGCTGATGCGTTCGGCGAGCCGCAGCCTGGACAAGGCCGCCTCGAAGGGCGTCATCCACGCCAACCAGGCCGCCAACAAGAAGTCGGCCCTCTCGCTGGCCTTCAACAAGCTGGGCTGATTTCCCGGGTTCCGGCCGCGGCCGGAACCGACGCGGCTGATTTTGCCGCACAACAGCATTCGCAACGCCGCCGTGGCAGAGGATCTGCATCGCAGATGACCACGGCGGCTTTTGTCGTTGATTCGCGTCCGCTAGCGTGGTGCGGGTGTGGGGTGGGGAAATTCGCAGAAGCACGGGCCTTTTCCTCGTGGTGGCGGCGGTGTCGAGCGCGCTGCTGACCGGGTGTGATCAATCGACGCCGACCGCACGATCCGCCGCCGCGACGCGGTCGGCATCGGCCGCGCCGGGCACCGAGGCCGCCGGGATGCCCCGGGCCGCCACCGCCGGCGCGATCGATCACCTCGACTCGGCGAGCAATCCGGACTGGATGGGCGCATTGCCCGACAGCACCTCGCTCGGCGAGATGTCCGTTCCCGGCACCCACGACACCCTGTCGATCCACGGCGGTAAGGCCGGACCGGCCGTGGTCACCCAGGAGAAGTTCGATACCGGTTGCACCGAGCCGACCTGCGCCTCGCAACGAACCCTGAGCACCCAGCTCGAGGCCGGCATCCGGGCGCTCGATATCCGGGTCCGGCGCGACGAGGCCGGCAACCTCGGCGTACAGCACGGCAGCTTCTATCAGCAGGCCGGTCTCGACGACGTGCTGCGGGCGGGCGAACAATTCCTGAATCGGCATCCGCGCGAAACGCTCCTGATGCGGGTGAAGGCCGAATGCACGAACGAGGACAAGACGTTTCAGTGCGAGGACGCGGGTGGGCGACCGCCCGACCCACCGCTGCTGGATCGGTACCTGAACGCGCAGCCACGGGTGTAGCGACCGGCGGCGACCGGACCGGTCGCGCTTCCCCGGCTGGGTGAGGTGCGCGGCGCCATCGTCGTGATCCGGGCCGACGGAATCGACGACCGTGGTCTGCCGATCGACGCACAGGATCTGTGGGACAAACCCACGCGCGAGGACAAATGGGCGTCCGTCGTCGCCCACCTCGCGCAGGCCCCGGCCATCGGCGCCCACGCCCTGTCGATGGACTTCCTGTCGGCCTCCGGGGTGCCCGACCCGGCGAAATTTCCCCACCGCTACGCCGAATACGAGAATCAGCGCGCACTCGACTATCTCCGCTCCCGTCCCGGCACGGCGACCGGCGTCGTGATGACCGACTTCCCGGGGCCCGCACTGGTCGGCGAGATCATCGCGCACAACCACCGCTAGATCCGGACACATTGCACGAGCGCAGCGGCCGCGGCTCAGTGCGAGGCGGCGTGCAGATCCAGGATCGCGGCCAAGGCGTGTTCGAGCGCGTAATCCGTATCGGCCGCACCGCCTTTGACGTCGGCATTGAGGGCGGCCACCACGTGCAGGGCGTTGCCGATGGTGGCGGCGGTCCAGCCGCGCGCCTGGGTCTGTGCCTTCTTCACCTTCCAGGGCGGCATGCCGAGTTGCGAGGCCAGCGCGAACGGATCGCCACGTCCGGCGGATCCGACCCTCGCGATGGTGTGTACGGAATCGGCGAGCGCGTCGGCGAGCAGAACGGCGGGAACGCCACGGTCGGTCGCCCAGCGCAATGCCTCCATGGCCGCGGGGCGGTCACCGGCGACGGCAAGATCGGCGACCTCGAAGCCGGTGACCTCGGCACGACCGGAGTAGTACCGGCGCACCGCGTCGACATCCACCTTGCCGCCGGTATCGGCGGCCAGCTGGGAACAGGCCGCGGCCAGCTCTCGCAGATCCGATCCGATCGCCTCCACCACGGCCTGCACCACGTCACTCGAAACTCGCACGCCGGCGGTGCGAAATTCGTTGCGCACGAATTCGTTTCGCTCGTTCGCCTTACCGATCTTGGCGCAGTTGTGCACGTCGGCGCCCTGTTTCTGCAAAGCCGGCGCCAGCGCCTTGGCCCGGCCGCCGCCGGAATGCAGAACCACGAGCACAACTCCCTCGGGCAGATCACCGGCGGCCGCGGTGACCAGCGCCACCGCGTCCTTACCGGCCTCCGCGGCGGCCTCGAGCACGATCACCCGATCCTCGGCGAACAGCGAGGGGCTCAGCAGTTCGGCCAGTTCGGCGGCACTCGCATCCCCCGCCCGCAGCCGATCCACCGGCATCGCGCTTGGATCGTTGGTCGCGGCCCGCGCCTGCGCCACGATCGAGGCGACCGCCCGTTCGATGAGCAGTTCCTCCTCACCGAGTACCAGATGTAAGGCAGCCAGGTGATCGGTCACGGCACGATCCTACGGGTGGGCGGTGACAGGTTCACCGACCCGTCGCCTTGTCCGGGTGGCGGCGCCGGGCCCGCATGTGTGCGAGTGCGGCGCGAGCCGAGCCGGGCGAGCACGGCGACACCACAGCCGATGAGCGCTCCGGCCAGTGCCGCGCCCGTCGCGCCCGCGGGCATCGGCAGCGAAATCCCCAGCGCCGCCCCGCGTTCGGCGACGAAGAGCAACCACCACAGCGGCGGCTCGGCCAGGTTCAGCACCACGATCGCCGCCGGTTGCCAGCAGCAGGACAGGACGGCCGCGCCGACGCCGAGCAGCGTGATCGGCGCGACGACGGGTTCGACCAGCACGTTCGCCACGATCGCCACACCGCTGACATGGCCGGTGAGCGCGGTGATGATCGGCGTGGTGACCGCGAAGGCCGCCGCCGCGACACCGAACGCCTCGGCCACCAGCGGGGGCCAGCCGCGATGTTCGAGCCACTGCGACCAGATCGGCGCCAGCAGGATCAGACCCGCGGTTGCCAGCACCGACAGGGCGAAGCCGAGGTCGACCGCCAGCTGGGGCGAGAACGCGATCAACACGATCACCGCGGCGCACAGCGCGGGGAGCGCCTGTTTCCGGCGTCCCGTCACCATTGCCAGCACCGCGATCGCGCCCATCACCGCCGCCCGCAATACCGACGGCGACGGGCGCGCCAGAATGACGAATCCGATGAGGGCCAGGCCGGCGAGTACCGCGCCCCAGCGCGGGTCGAGTGTCAGAGCGCGGGTCGCGAGCAGCACGGCGGCCAGGACGATCGACACATTGGTTCCGGACACGGCGACCAGATGGGTGAGATCGACCGCCCGGAAGTCCTCTCGCACGTGATCCGGCAGCCGGGAGATGTCGCCGTCGATCAGCCCCGGCAGCACTCCGGCCGCATCCGGTGGCAGTGCACGCCGGGCCGCCTCGGACAGATTCTCCCGCACCGTCGCGGCCGCCGACTGCCACCACGGGCGCGGGCCGACGCGGCTCGGCGGACCCTGGGCCCGCAGTACGGCGACCGTCAGATCCCGCCGCCACGGGCGATCGAGCCGTGCCCGGAACGTGACGTGCTGCCCCGGCACCAGATCCGACCAGATCCGCTCCGGCATGATCACCGTCACCGCCGCATCGCCGTGCACCGATGTTGCGCCGTAACGGAATTCGCGCACCGTCGCGCGCATCGACCATTGCCGTCCACCGAAGGAACGGACCGGGAGGGGTTTCGGATCCCCCGCCACCATCTCGACCGTCACCACACTGCCCGCCGCCAGCCGCCCGAGGGGGTGCGCACTCACCCGATACGCGTCCCACGACGCCGCCACCCCGAACTCGGCGGACGCCAGCAACGCGGCCAGCACCACCCACCACACCGCTCGATGCGGCACCCGAAAACGGCTACGTGCCAAGAGGATTCCGAGTCCGGCCGCCGAGATTGCGAGCCCGGCGCACACCCACACACCGGCTCGCCACCCCAGCGATATGCCCGCAATGGTCACGCCCCAGCACCCCAGCGCCGCGGGAAGCAGCCGCGCGTCCACTGCAGCGCCACCGGGACCGGCCATCCCCCGTTCCGCACCGTCGCAGGCGGAGTCCGAGGCCCGCTCGGGCCGGACTCGACCGCCGCTCGATCCACCGCGGTTCACAGGGTGACCTGATCGCGGAGACGGTTGAGCTTGGCGGGACCGATGCCGGTGACTTCGGCGAGCTGGTCGATGCTGGTGAAGCGGCCGTGCTGAGTGCGCCAGCCGATGATGGCGGCGGCGGTGGTGGGGCCCACCCCGGTGAGAGAGTCGAGATCCTGTTCCGTCGCCGTGTTGAGGTTGACCTTATGTCCCCGTGGCGCGACGGCGCCCGATGTCGAGGCCGGATGCGGTCCACCCGGAACGACCATGCTGCCGAGGCGCGGGCCGCTCGCGGGAGCGGGCGCGCCGACGACGATCTGGTCTCCGTCGGCGAGCCGCTGGGCGAGATTCAGCCCCGCGAGGTCCGCACCGTCTCGCGCGACGGCCACCGCGACAGCGTCGGCGACGCGTGTTCCCGGTGCGAGGTGCAACAGTCCCGGATGTTCGACCAGACCGATGACGCTGACCACCAGATCGCCGCCGGGAGCCGACGACGGCGTCGCCCGGCCGGGCGGATCGGACCGCACGGCCAGTCCGGGGCCGTCCACCGGTGCGGGGGCCATCGAGGTTTCGGCGGCGTCGGTGCGCACTGCCGGTAGCGGCGCCACGGGCGCTGCCACCGGATCGTCTCGATGCGCGGCGGCCGCCGCCACGATGACCGCCGCCACGCCGGCACCGGCCAGCACCCACACTCCTTTGCGCCCGGGATCCACGCGAACTCCCCGGAATCGCTCCGGAACCAGCCGCTGCCAGATCGTCACCGATCCCACCGGTTCGCTGAGCCACTGCGGAATTCGCGGACTCTCCGGCGCCTCGGAAAAGGTCACCGCCGCGCCGGTCGCCGCGGGACCTTCCTCCCCGTCCCGGCCGTCACCGTCGCATCGGTCGAGGGCTCCCGCACTACCAGGAGGCGCCGCGGCATCGTCGCGACTCTGCCGGATACGGCTCGGCGAATACGGCCGCCTCGGCCAAGTCCCGCCGTGTACGCCGGTCCGCCCACCGGCGGCGTCCTCGTCCCGGCCGGCGTCCACACCCGGTCGCGTTGCGACCATGGTTCGGCCGCCGTCGGAGCCGCTCACCGGTTCGGCGGGCGGACCCGGTTCGCTACCGCGCGAGCCGAAATCCCGGCTCCCAGAGGGACCGCCCGAGGGATCACGGCGCTGTTCGGGCGAGTCCGCGGGTGATCGGGCGAGGTCCCACAGCCCGTCGTGGGTCGGGTCATCCGGACCGGGGGCGGGGGTGCCGAGCGTTGCCGGCCTGGGTGATACGTCGTGCAGTCGCTGCCGCAGTAGGGTCCGATCCTCGTGTCGCGCCATGACGGTGACCGTATGTGCGCGGCGGGCCGTGACTCGGCGCGCGAACTGGGGTTTCGGAATGTCTGGGGACAGCGTCCGAGCTGTGGACAACCCCCGGTGCGGGGGCGGAACTCGTCGGCCGGCGGTGGTACGCGCTCAGCCGCAGCCGCCGGGGACCACCAGGACGCCGACCGCACCGGTGCCCACGTGCACGCCGAGTGTCGGGCCGAATTCGGCGGTCACGAGCTCCCGCATACCGGGAATGAGTTCGCCGAGCTGTCCGGCGATCGTGGCCGCCGCCGCGGCGGCACCGAGATGCTGAACCGCCACCGCCGCTCCGTCGTCACCGGCCGCATCGACCGCTGCGGCAACGAGTTTCGCGAAGGCCTTGGATCGCGTCCGCGCCTTCTCCCGCAGCTCCAGTTTGCCGTCGACGATCTGCAGTATCGGCTTGGTCACCAGTTCGGTGCCGAAGAACATGGCCGCGGTGCTGAGCCGCCCGCCGCGACGCAGCTGCTCGGTCCGATTGACGACGATGAACGTGCGAGATCGCCCGGCGGCGGCGACCGCGGTGTCGTAGACGACATCCAGCGCCGCACCCGACTTCGCGCGACGGGCCGCGGCGAGTACGGGCAGCCCGGTGCCCAGGCCCGCGCTCAGCGAATCCACCAGTCGCACCCGGGCGGCGGCATCCATATCCTGCACGGCTTGGCGCCCGGCTTCCCAGGTCGCCGAGAGCTGACGCGAAATATGCACGGCCACGACACCCTCACCCTCGCTGAGCTCCAGGGCGCGCTCATAGGCGGCGCGCAATTCACCCGGGGAGGCGGACGAGGTCGTCACCGTGGACGCGCCGTAGTCGATCTCGCATTCGTCGACACCCTCGGCGATCGCACGATCGTCGACCAGCACATGCAGCGGCACCACCACGATGCCCAACTCCGCTACCAGTTCGGCGGGAACGCTCGCCGCCGAATCCGTGACCACCACGACGGTCATCGGCTATCCGCACCGATTCATGCACCGGCCTCGACCGAACGCACCTCCGACAGCACCTTCACCATGGCCCGTGCCACCGCGGCATGTCCCTCCCAGCCCCAGTGGATCCCGTCCGGATTCGCCTCGCCCGAAAAAATGTCGTCGCGCACGGCTTCGCCCAGATCCACCAGCGGCACACCGGATTTCGCCGACCATTCCCGCAGCGCACGCACCGCGGGCGCACGCCCGGTGTGGACCCGGCCGTAGGCCTCGCAATCGTGCACCGAGGGCAGTACCGAGACCACCGGCAGATCCGGCCGCAACTGGGCCAGCGCATGCCGTGACTGTTCCAGGTAGTCGATGCTCACATGCGGCGGAAGTGCCACGGGGCGACCGAGTTTCGACAGCCGCGGTTGCAGCCACTGGTAGCCGGTACGCACCTGCCGGCGCAGCACCGGGGGGCGCAGATACCGGATCAATTCGCGCAGCGCCGTCGGTAGCGGCGACGGCAGCGTGTCCATCCCGCCCGTGGCCAGGACGACCGCTCCCGCGCGCGGCACCGCGGCCCACACGCGCGGATCGCCGATGAGTGCCCAATAGGCGTCGCGGCAGGTCCAGCCGATGCGCGCCACCAATTCGACGTCCCAATCGAGTTTCGCGGCAACCAGATTCGGCCAGATCCGCGGATGGTCGGCGGGCAGGCCGCCCTTCGGCCCGAAGTACGACAGCGAATCCGCGATCACGACCAGCACGGGCCGCGCCGAAGCCTCGGATGTGCCGGCCGCGTCGCCGATGCTCGGCTGCGCATCCGCGGAGACCGCGTCGTCGGTTCCCGATACGGCGTCGACGGCCGCGCTCGACACGGTGCGCTCGCCGGGAGTTGCCGCGCCGGAACCGGTGTCGGACTTCCCGTGGGCATCGAGCGCCGCGTCGGCGTCATCGGCTACCGCCGCGTCGCCGGATACGGCGTGCGTAATCGCCGCCTCGGTGGACGGCGTCGTCTCGGAACCGCCGGGCACGCTGTCTTCCCGCGCGTCCGCGGCCGGTTCCGCATTCTCCTCTGCCTCGGTGGGCACATCCGCGAGAACGGCCGGCGGACCGGTCGATCCGCCGTCGTCGTCCGCGTCGCCCGATTCGGAAGCCGCATCGGATTCCCCGGCCGGTTCCACCGGCGCGACCGGACCGCCGAACAGCGCGTCGGGCAGCCGCCGGACGGGCCCTTCGGAGGCCTTGCGCAACAGTTCGTCGGATACCTGCCGGACCGGTTCGTCCCGGTCGTCGGAGGAGCGTTCAGAGGACATCAGGAGCTACCTTCGCCGCCGCATTCCACACATCCAGCCGCCAACCCGGCTGCTCGATGCCCGGACCGTGGCTGCTCAGCTGCACCCAGCTGGTATTGGCCAATCCGCCCAGGATCGGCCATTTGTGCTCGGGCAGCTCCAGCAGCGCGGCGGTCAGGGCCGCGATCAGCCCGCCGTGCGCGACCAGGATGATGGTACGGCCGGGCCAGTCCGCACGCTCGGCGAACAGCTCGCGAACCACCGGCAGCGCCCGCGCGCCGACCTCGAGTTTGCTCTCCCCGCCCGGCGGGGTCACGGTGGGATCCAGCCGCCACGCCTTGCGCGCACCCGGATACCGCGCATCCACCTCGAGATGGTCGAGACCTTCCCAGTCGCCGAGGCTGGTCTCCCGCAGCCGCGCATCCCGCACGACCTCGAGTCCGCTGTGTTCGGCCAGGGCGAGTGCGGTGTCGTAGGCGCGGCGCAGATCCGAGGAGACGATCGCGACGGCGTCCTGGGAAACGAGATCGCGCGCAGCGTCTTTCGCCTGGCGCCGGCCCAATTCGCTGAGCTCGGTGTCGATCTGGCCCTGCATCCGGTCGGCGGCGTTCCATTCCGTCTGTCCGTGTCGCAGCAGGATCAGCCGGCGCACCCCCGGATACTTCGTCGCCCGCGAGCCGGCCGCCGCCGCAACACCTTCGGCCGCGTCGCTCCCACCGGATTCGATGCCGCGCTCCCCGGCCTGTTCGGGTTCACGCGCGGTGTCGCCTTCGGGCCTGCGGTTCACGCGGGGTCCCCGCTACCACTCGCCGGAGCCTGCGCGGGAGCCGCCAGACCCGGCACCTCGACCTGCGGGCAGTCCTTCCACAACCGTTCCAGCGCATAGAAATTGCGCTCATCGCTGTGCTGGATGTGCACCACGACGTCGACGTAGTCCAGCAGCACCCAGCGACCTTCACGAGTGCCCTCGCGGCGGACCGGCTTTTGCCCGGCGAGACGCAACTTCTCCTCGACGTTGTCGACGATCGCGTTGACCTGACGCTCGTTCGGCGCGGAGGCGATGACGAAGCAGTCGGTGATCACCAGCTGATCGGAGACATCGAGGACGACGACGTCGGTCGCCAGCTTCTCGTCGGCGGCCCGCGCGGCGACCTGCGCCATCTCCACCGCCTGTGCCGATGCCGTCATTGGCTCACCTTCCCGTTCCCTCCCGGCACGTACAGGTGCCGTTTCGATATGTACTGCACGACGCCGTCGGGAACGAGGTACCACACCGGACGCCCCTCGGCGGCGCGGCGACGGCATTCGCTCGACGAGATCGCCAGGGCCGGGATCTCGATGACGGTGACCGCATCGGCCGGCTGATTTCGCAGATGTTCCTCGAGGTGGTCGACATTCAATTCGTACCCCGGACGGCTCACCCCGACGAACTTCGCCAGCTCGAACAGTTCCGCCCAATCCTGCCATGTCAGGATGCTGGCCAGCGCGTCCGCACCCGTGATGAAGTACAGATCGGCGTCCGGATGCTGATTCTGCAGGTCACGAAGGGTGTCGACGGTGTAGGTGGCCTTCTCCCGGTCGATGTCGGCGCGGCTGACCGTGAACCGCGGATTGGATGCGGTGGCGATGACCGTCATCAGATAGCGGTCCTCCGCCGGAGAGACCTGCCGTGAGGATTTCTGCCACGGCTGCCCGGTGGGTACGAAGATCACTTCATCGAGGTCGAACCGGTTGGCGACCTCACTGGCGGCAACCAGATGCCCGTGATGGATCGGATCGAACGTACCGCCCATCACGCCCAGTTTGCGCCGGCCTGTGTTTTGCACGAATGCCGAGCTTACTGGGCGGGCCCGGGCGGGGGTGGGTCTCGTCGGCGATCCGGTGCTATGAGCTCATCGCGCCCGCCGCGCCGACAGATACGCCCGCACCATCGCGGCCGGGTTGCGCGCCGCGCGCCGGGACCGGGTCGCGGCCTCGATCAGGTCGCGGTGCAGTTCGTCCCACTGGGGCCGGCCGGCGACGGCGGCCGCACCCGCTGTGTAGGCCCGTGCCGCGGCACGGTGGCGGTGGCACTGTTCCAAGCAGCGTCCGAGCTGCTCGTACAGCACCGCGACTTCTTCCGGCGGATAGGGCAGCGCATCGCAGCCGAGGGCCTCGGCGTACAGGGTGGCCGCGCGGCGGTGGTGACCGCGGCGGTAGTGGACGCGGGCGGCGAGCAGCGTGTGATGGGCCACGTCGGCAGGGGAGATACCGGTCCAGCTCGCGGCCGCGGCGGCCGCCGCGGCCGCCAGGTCGTGCTCACGGCCCGGCTGGTTGGCGACCGCGGTCACCACCAGCGAGTACAGCCGCGCGCGTTGTTCACCGGAGAGAACGCCCGTGCCACAGTGCAGAGCCTGCAACAACATTCGTTCGGCGACGGCAGGGCTGGTGCCGAGCAGGGCGGTCGCGGCCTCGGTCAGTTCCCGTGCCCGCAGCCGGAGATCTCCCGGCGCCGGTTCGTCCGATGCGGGTGCCGGGCATTCGGACGCAGCCGGCACGGAGCCGGATCGCTCACGATCGGGGGGCCCGCCATCGGGAAACTCGGCGGGCTCGGCATCCCGGTCGTGGGGATCTCGTTGCGCCGCAGGGGCGCTCGGCTGGTCGACGGGGATTTCGTCGGCGAACTCCCCCGATGGGCACGGCACGCGCGAATGATCGACGGCCCGCCTTGGAAAGCGCTTAACAGCCGCTGATGGTTCCGGGCAAACGGCTCGCTATCCCTCCTCGCGGCCTAGACCGGAAGCAGCCTGCTCACCACACCGGTCAGCTGGCGCGCCGACCGGCATTCGTGCATCTCGACGACCTCGGCGTAGCGGTTGGCCGCCGAATCGCCGGTGCCCCACATCTTTTCGGCCTCCGGATTCAGCCAGTGCGCGTGCTTGGCCACCTGGACGAGTTCCCGCAGCGTATTCAGCGCCGGATCGCGATAGTTGGTGCGGGCGTCGCCGAGGATCAGCAGGGAGGTACGGCTGGTCACCACATCCGGCCAGTCCTCGGCGAAACCGCGCAGCGCCGCACCGTAATCCGAATGCCCCTCGAATCCGACCACCTTCGTCTCGGTGAAGATGCGCCGGGTCACCTGATCCAGCGGTGTGACCTGATCGAAGATGTGGGTCACCTCGTCCACCTGGTCGACGAAGGCGAAGATCCGCACCCGCGAGAACTGCTCACGCAGCGAATCCACCAGCAGCATGGTGAAACTGGAGAATCCGGCGACCGATCCCGAGATATCGCACAGCAGCACCAGATCCGGGCGACCGGGCCGGGGCTTCCGGGTCTGCAGCGTGATCGGCACCCCACCGGTCGACATGGATTTGCGCAGCGTCTTGCGCAGGTCGATCTCGCCGCGCCGGGACCGTCTGCGCCGGGCGGCGAGCCGGGAGGCCAGCACCCGGGCCAGCCGCTGCGAACCGCGCCGCAGTTCGGCCAGTTCGTTCTCCGAGATCCGCAGGAAGTCGGCATCCTCGGCCTGGCGCTGAACACCGTAGGTCGCCACCCGCTCGCGGCCCAGCCGCTCGGCTACGCGCCGCCGGGTCTCGGCCTCGACCGTGCCGCGAAACGCCTTGACCCGTTCCCGGGCGGCGCGGCGGGCGACCTCGGTGTCGAACTCCGAATTGTTCTGCCCGGCGGCCAATCCCGCGAGGATCTTGCTGATCAGCACCTCGGGCTGCACATCCTTCAGCGTTTGATACGCCGAGAACGACGGCCCGTTCGCCGACTGGTACTGCCCCATCTGCTCGACCATCTGCGCGGCCAGATTCTGCAGCTGCCGGGTCTGGTCCCCGGTCGGCTCGGCGGCCAGCATCTCGGCCAGCATGCGCCGCAATTCGAACAGGTCGATTTCACCGTCGTCGCGCCGCGGGAGCTCGATGTCCTCGGCGCCCGCGCGCTCCCCCAGTGCGGCGGGGAACCACAGCTCGAACAAGCCGTCGAAGGTGGCGCGCTGGGTGGGCCGGCGCAGCAGCGCACAGGCCAGGCCCTCGCGCAGCATCTCGCGATCCATCAGATCGACCACGGTGAGCACTCGGCCGGCGTCTACCGTTTCCGACGGGCCGACCGGAATTCCCCTGGCGCGCAAGGCTTCCACGAAGCCGACCACATGCCCGGACAGTCCGTGCGGCGCGGTCTCGCCGGGTTGCGGGGCACCCTGCGCCGCGGTCGCGGACCTACCCCGCAGCGCCGCGGACACCAGCGCGCGGGGGGTGGTGCGCTTACCGGACACGGCTCAGGCCAATTTCAGCTCGGCCAGGGCGCGCTGATGGTCGCTCTGGTGTTTGAGCACCACGCCGAGCGTCGCGCGCACGGTCTTGTCGTCGAGATCCTTCAGTCCCAGCGCGAGCAGCGTGCGGGCCCAGTCGATGGATTCGGCGACCGACGGCAACTTCTTCAACTGCATCCCGCGCAGCACGTGCACCACCCGGACCAGCTGTGCGGCCACCGCCGGTTTCAGCTCCGGCACCCGGCTCGCGAGGATGCGGCGCTCGAGTTCCTCGTCCGGGAAGTCGATGTGCAGGTAGAGGCAGCGGCGCTTCAGCGCCTCCGAGAGTTCGCGGGTCGCGTTGGAGGTGAGGACCACGAACGGGCGGCGGGTCGCGGTGATCGTGCCGAGTTCGGGGACGGTGACGGCGAAGTCGCTCAGCACCTCCAGCATCAGGCCCTCGATCTCGACATCGGCCTTGTCCGCCTCGTCGATCAGCAGCACGGTGGGGTCGGTGCGCCGGATAGCGGTCAGCAGCGGGCGCTGGAGCAGGAATTCCTCGCTGAACACATCGGCTTTGGTGTCGGCCCAGGCGTTCCCCGAATCCGACCCACCGGAGGTCGCGGACTGGATGCGCAGAATCTGCTTGGCGTGGTTCCACTCGTAGAGGGCCCGCGCCTCGTCGATCCCCTCGTAGCACTGCAGGCGGACCAGTTCGGCATCGGCGACCTGGGCCACCGCGCGCGACAGTTCGGTCTTACCGACGCCGGCGGGTCCCTCGATCAGCAGCGGCTTGGCGAGCCGGTCGGCCAGGAACACCGAGGTGGCGGTGGCCTTGTCGGCCAGGTAGCCGGTGGTGGCCAAGCGGTCGATCACATCGTCGACCGAGGCGAAAATCGGCTCGTGCACGGTCGTCTGCACAGTTGGGCCCTCCTTCGGGAACAGCGCAGCCCACTGCAGGTATGCACCGTAAAGTCCAGCTGCTCACGACGGTACACACCCGCGGGCCGGGTTCGATACTGCGGTGCCGGCGAGACCACAGGCCCGACCGGCACCGACGGTCACGGCCGGGGACGGGTTCAGCTCGGCCGAATCTGGCCGTCGCCCCACACGATCCACTTGGTGGAGGTCAGCTCCGGCAGCGCCATCGGACCGCGGGCGTGCAGCTTCTGAGTGGAGATGCCGATCTCCGCGCCGAATCCGAACTGCTCGCCGTCGGTGAAGGCGGTGGAGGCGTTGACCATCACCGCGGCCGCGTCCACCCGGGCGGTGAACTCGCGGGCTGCCTTCAGATCGGCGGTCACGATGGCCTCGGTGTGGCCGGTACCCCACTCGTTGATGTGGTCGACCGCGGCGTCGAGACCGTCGACGACCTTGAGCGCGATATCCAGCGACAGATATTCGTCGGCCCAATCCTCCTCCGTCGCGGGAACCAGGCCGGGCAGATCGCCGTGGATGGTGACCTGAGCCCGTTCCAGCGCGTCGATCAGGCGCGGGACCGCGGTCTCGGCGATCGCGCGGTCGATGAGCACCGTCTCGGCGGTATTGCAGACGCTGGGCCGGCGGGTCTTGGAGTTCAGCAGAATCGATTCCGCCATCTCGAGATCGGCGGCGGCGTGCACGTAGACGTGGCAGTTGCCGGTGCCGGTTTCGATGGTGGGGACCCGCGCGTCGCGCACCACCGCGTTGATCAGCCCGGCGCCGCCGCGCGGGATGACCACGTCCACCAGGCCGCGGGCCTGAATCAAATGAGTGACGCTCGAGCGATCCTCACTCGGCAGCAGTTGGACCGCGTCGGCCGCAAGCCCCTGGGCGACAAGGGCTTCGCGCATGACCTCGACCAGGGCGGCATTCGATCGGGCCGCCGAGGAAGAGCCGCGCAGCAGGGCCGCGTTACCGGATTTCAACGCCAGGCCGAACGCGTCGACGGTGACGTTCGGGCGGGCCTCGTAGACCATGCCGACCACGCCCAGCGGCACGCGCACCTGCCGGATCTCCAGGCCGTTGGCCAGCGTCGAACCGCGCAGCACCTCGCCGACCGGATCCGGCAGGCCGGCGACCTGACGCAACCCGGAGGCGATGCCGTCGATGCGCGGCTCGGTCAGCCGCAGGCGATCCAGCAGCGAGGCCGCGGTGCCGCCCGCCTCCGCGGTCGCGATGTCTTCGGCATTGGCGGCCAGGACGGCATCCTTCGCCGCGAGCAGCGCATCCGCCGCGGCGTGCAGGGCCGCATCCTTCTGCGCGGTCGTCAGCTGTGCCAGCGTCCGCGACGCCACCCGAGCCCGCCGCGCCGCCTCGTGCACCGCCTCGCGCACGGTATCCACTTCGCCGACAGTTCCAGCAGTCATGGTGAACAGCCTACTGACCGGGACGCGGACGCCGCCGCCGGATAACCACCGAACGCCCGCTGTGCGTCGGTGCCCGCCGCTACCGTGTCCTCATGGTCGCCACCATCCGGTTGTCGTCGGGTTCGGGTCGCTGGGTTCTGCTGGCCACGGTGCTGGGCTCGGGAATGGCGATGCTGGACGCGACCGTGGTCAATGTGGCCCTCCCCCGCATCGGCGAGGAATTCGGCGCCTCGATGGCGGGTCTGCAGTGGACGGTCAACGCGTACACGCTCACGCTGGCCGGTCTGATTCTGCTCGGCGGCTCACTGGGCGACCGATTCGGACGGCGGCGGATCTTCGTCGTCGGCGTGGTGTGGTTCGCGCTGGCCTCGGCGATCTGCGGTGCGGCCCAGGGTATTCCGATGCTCATCGCCGCCCGCGCGCTGCAGGGCGTGGGCGGCGCGCTGCTCACGCCCGGCTCACTGGCGATCATCCAGGCCTCTTTCGCGAAATCGGATCGCGCCCGCGCGGTGGGCGCGTGGTCCGGCCTCGGCGGAGTCGCCGGCGCGATCGGCCCCTTCCTGGGCGGATGGCTGGTCGGCGCGGCCGGGTGGCGCTGGGTGTTCCTGCTGAACATTCCGCTGGCCGCGGTGGTGGTGCTGGTCGCGGTGCGGCATGTGCCGGAGACCTACGGTTCCGGCACGTCCGACGGCTCGGCGACCACCCGCCCGGCTCCCGAATCCGGCGGCCGGGCACACGAGGGCTTCGATGTGCTGGGGGCGTTCCTCGCGGCACTGTGCCTGGCAGGCATCACCTACGCACTGACCATGGCACCCGAACACGGGAGCAGCCGGGCTGCCGTGGTGGCGACGGCGGTGATCGGCGTGCTCGCCGGGGTGGCCTTCGTCGTCGTCGAACGGCGGCGCTCGGCGGGGCACGACGCGCCCGGACACCACGGGCCGCCGCCGATGCTGCCGGTCGAGATCTTCGCCTCGCGGCAGTTCAGCGCGATCAACGCGGTCACCTTCGTGATGTACGGCGCGATGGGCGTGGTGTTCTTCCTGCTGGTGCTGACCCTGCAGGTGGTGGCCGGTTTCAGTCCGATGGCGGCCGGGACCGCGATGCTGCCCGCCACCGTGCTGATGCTGTTGTTCTCGGCCCGCTCGGGCGATCTGGCTCAGCGCATCGGACCGCGCATCCCGATCACCGCGGGTGTGCTGCTGGCCGCCGCCGGGATGTTGCTGATGATGCGGATCGGCACCGACGCCTCCTACGTCACCGATGTGCTGCCCGCCGCCTTGGTGTTCGGCCTCGGACTCACCCTGGCCGTCGCACCGCTGACCGCGACCGTGCTGGCGACGGCCGACGAACAGCACGCGGGGGTGGCCAGCGGCGTCAACAATGCCGTCGCCCGAGCGGCCGGATTGCTTGCGGTGGCGGCTGTCCCGCCGCTCACCGGACTCACCGGTGCCGCCTACACCGACCCCGCCGCCTTCGAGCGCGGGTTCCACCAGGCCATGCTCATCTGCGCGATCGTGATGGCCGCGGCCGCGGCACTGACCGTGGTCACCGTCCGCGACGACGCGCTCGAGAGCGCTGGTCCCGAGGCCGCGCCGCAATGCAAGGTCAACTGCCCGGTCGCGGGGCCGCCCCTGGAGCCCCGGCATGCCGAATCCACGTCCGGCCCGGTCGAGAGCCAGGAGTGAGCCGCACGCACGGAACAGCCTGTGTCCGAACACTCTTCGCGGCCGCGTTGTCGCCGATTCCCGCGGATGATTCGATGGTGTCATGGCAGATATCGACAAGGTGGTGTCGGCGGAGCGTGAGGTCGCCGCGCCGGCCGGGCACATCTTCGAATTCATCGCCGATCCGGCGCAGCAGCCGCGATGGGACGGGAACGACAATCTCGACCGGGCGGAGATCGGGCAGCGCGTGCGGAGCGTGGGTGATGTCTTCGCGATGACACTCACCAACGGGAGTGTGCGCGAGAACCACGTGGTGGAATTCGAGGAGGGACGCCGGATCGCCTGGCTGCCCGCGGAATCCGGGCAGCGGCCGCCGGGACATCTGTGGCGCTGGGAGCTCGAACCCGTCGACGAGAGCCGGACCCTGGTGCGGCACACCTACGACTGGACGCGGCTGACCGACGAGGTCCGGCTGCCCAGGGCCCGGGCGACGACCTCGGACAAACTACTCGGGTCGCTCGACCGGCTGGCCGCGGCGGCGACGGCGGCCGACCACGCCTGACGGCGGCGACGTTCGAGCCCGCACCCGCCGCGGCGGGTTACGGTGCGCGCATGGCACGGATCGCAGTGGTCGGCAGTATCAACATGGATCTGGTGACTCGCACGCCGCGGCGGCCGCGGCCCGGTGAGACCGTCCTCGGCACCGCCTTCGATACGGTGCCCGGCGGAAAGGGCGCGAACCAGGCGATCGCCGCTCGGCGTGCGGGCGCGGCGGTCGATTTCGTCGGCGCGGTCGGAACCGACGTCTTCGGCGTCGAGTTGCGAAAAGTGCTCGAGGACAACGAGATCGGGACCGCCGGACTGCGCACCGTCGAGGGGGCCAGCGGGACCGCCACCATCGTGGTCGACGACGCCGGCGAGAATACGATCATCGTCGTCGGCGGAGCCAATGCGGAGCTGTCCGGGCTCACCGACGGTGATCGCGCCCTCGTCGCCGAGGCGGATATTCTGCTGTGCCAGCTGGAAATTCCGGTGGAGACCGTGCTCGGCGCCGCCCGCTGCGCACGTGAGCACGGCACTCTCGTTCTGCTCAATCCGTCCCCCGCGCGATCACTGCCACCGCAGCTGTGGGAGGCGGTCGACATCGCGGTGGTCAACGAGGGCGAAGCGGCTCAATTGGATTCGGAACTCCGGGCGGTCCCGCATGTGCTGACCACCCGCGGCGGCGAGGGCGCGCGCTATCGCGGCCCCGAGGGCGAGCTCTCTCATCCGGGCGTGCGGGTCGAGGTGGTCGACACCACCGGCGCCGGGGACGCATTCACCGGCGCATTGGCCGCACACTGGCACGAGGGCCCCGCGACCGCTCTGGCGTGGGCCTGCACCGCCGGCGCCCTGGCCACCACCGTCGTCGGCGCCACGGCGGCGATCCCCACCGCGGCGGCGATAGAGCGGGCACTCACTTCGCGGTGTGGCGAGCGATGAGTTCCGACATCTGGGCGCCCACCCGTTCCAGCGGTGCCATCGAACGTGTCGCCAGGGACAGGATCACCGCCCCCTCGAGCGCCGCGACCACCGTGGTGGCCAGCGATATCGCGAGATCCGGTGCGACGTCCTCGGTTTCGAGACGTTCGGCGAGGATGGTCTCCCATTCGGTGAAGGTCGCACCGGCGGCGTCGGCGGCTTCGGGCGCTTCCGACCGGCCCAGCGCGGCCGCGACGATCGGGCAGCCGGCGGTGAAGTCGCTCGCCGCGAGCTTCTCGCGCCACAGCGCCGGGAAGGCGCCGACACACGACGCCACGTCGGCCCCGGCGGTGATCGTGCGCAGCAGCGCGCTGTAGGTGGCACCGGCCGCGCGGGTCGCCTCCGCGATCAGTTCCGATTTACCACCGGGGAAGTTGAGGTACACCGAGCGGCGCGAGATGCCGCTGTGGTCGAGCAGCTGCGCGATGCCGGTGCCGGCCACACCGTTGCTGCGCATCAGATCCACGGCGCTGTCGATGAGCCGGTCGCGGGCTCCCATGATGCGACCCCTTTCCTCGTGCACCCTGCACGGTCCAGCCTACCGTTGCCCTAGACCGATCGGTGTACTACTGTGCCGACTATACCGATCGGTATACCTCATTTCCGATCCGCGCCCTGGAGGATAGGCATGACCGGACTGCACGACCCACTCCCCCTGCCCTGTGGCCAGGTACTGCCCAACCGGATCATGAAATCGGCGCTCAGCGAGGGGCTCGGCACCGCGGCACATGCTCCCGACGACCGGCTGGTCCGGCTGTATCGCCGCTGGGGAGCGGGCGGCTACGGCCTGATCGTCACCGGCAATGTGATGATCGACCGCACCCAGCTCGGCGAGCCGGGCAATGTGGTTATCGACGACGATCGCGATCTCGCCGCGCTGACGCGCTGGGCGAAGGCCGCCAAGGACGGCGGCACCCCGATCTGGATGCAGCTGAATCATCCCGGCCGCCAAGCCAATCCGCTGGCCACCCGGCAACGGCCGGTGGCGCCCTCGGCGATCGCGTCGGGAGTGCCGGGCCTGCCCACGCCGCGAGCGCTCACCGAGGCCGAGATCCACGATCTGATCCGGCGCTTCGCCGACGCGGCGCGGATCGCGGAATCGGCAGGCTTCGACGGGGTGCAGATTCACGGCGCCCACGGCTATCTGGTGTCGCAGTTCCTGTCCCCGCTGGCCAATCAGCGCACCGACGACTGGGGCGGTGACGGGCAGCGCCGCGCCCGCTTTCTGCTCGAGGTGGTCGGCGCGATTCGCGCGGCGGTCCAGCCGGGCTTCGCGGTGGCCGTCAAGCTGAATTCGGCGGATTTCCAGCGTGGTGGTTTCACCGAGGAGGAATCGCGGGAGGTGGTCCGGCAGTTGGCCCGGCAGCCGCTGGATCTGATCGAAATCAGCGGCGGCAGCTACGAATCCCCGGCGATGATGGGCCGGTCCCGCAGCGCGGCGGCGAGTACCCGAGCGCGGGAGGCCTACTTCCTGGAGTACGCGGAGACCGTGCGGCGGGTCGCGGCCGCGGTGCCGCTGGCGGTCACCGGCGGGTTCCGCAGCCGGACGGCGATGGGCGGTGCGGTCGACTCCGGCGCCTGCGATGTGGTCGGACTCGGCCGCCCCACCACGGTGTACCCGGCCGCTGCCGCCGACCTGCTCACCGGCGGGACCGAAGTCCTCCGCCCGCCGTCGATTTCGCTCGGCCTGCGTGGCCGGATCGCGCGCAGCGGTACGTTGCGCGCGGTCGACGGCGCCCTGGATCTGCAATGGCACACCGATCAGCTGCATCGACTCGGCGCCGGGCTGGATCCGGATCCGGCCCGGTCACCGTGGTCGACCGCGATAACCATGCTGCGCCGCAACGGACTCGACGCTTTCCGATCCCGGCGCACGACAGCCGGCACCGACCGTAAGTCGACGAAGTTCCGGATCGAACGCGCCGTCGGCCGCTATCTGGTCAACCCCGGATTCGCCGCACTGGACCGGGTGGGTGTGCGGTCCACCTTCGCGACCGAACTGGAGACCATCGGCCGCAAATCCGGCCAGCCGCGCCGGGTCCCGGTATCGGTGCTGTTCGACGACGACGGCGCGTGGATCATCTGCCAGCACGGCATGCGGTCGGGCTGGGGCAACAATGTGCGCGCCGATCCTTCGGTGCGCCTGCGGCACCACGGAACCTGGCGCGCGGCCACGGCGGAGTTGCGCCCGGACGACGACGTGGTCGCCCGGGCCCGCGCCTTCGCCCCGCACCCGGCGCTCGCACCGCTGACCGCCGCCGGATTCGCCGCGTTGCAGACCGATCCGATCTCGGTGCGGGTCACGTTCACCGACGTGCAGGAACCAGACCTGTAACTACTGTGGTCGCCGGTTCGCCTCACCGCGTGCCGGCCGCCATACGGTGGTGACGGCCGCTCAGCCGCGCGCCCATTCGTGGCCCCAGTAGCTGTCGGCCGTCATCTCCTCCGCGACGTAGTCCTCGCCCACGAGCATTCCCTCGCAACCGAATTCGAGGTCCCAGCCGCCCGGGGTGCGGACGTAGAAGGAGATCATCTTGTCGTTGGTGTGGCGGCCGAGTGTCGAGGACAGGTGATAGCCCGCCTTGGTCACCCGGTCGAGAGCCCGGCCGACATCGTCGAGCGCATCGACCTCGACCATCACGTGCACGATCCCCGGACCGTCGCCACGGCCGCCCGGAATCAGCGCCAGGCTGTGGTGGCGGGGATTGACACCCATGAACCGGATCCAGATCGGATGTTCGGGGGGACCCACCCGGAACGAACCGCGCGAGGCGAAGTCCAGTACCTCGGTGTAGAACTGCCGCGCGGCCTCGATATCGGGCACCGGCAGGACGACGTGGCCGAGACCGAGATCGCCGGAGACGAAACGGTTTCCGTACTTTCCGACCACCGGGCTGTGATCGAGCAGAGGTCCGTGGAAGACCTCGACGGTGAATCCGGCCGGATCGGTGAAGCTGATCGCCTCCTCGACGTGACGCGCGGCGGATTCGGCCAGGGTGAGTTCGGTGACCTCGACACCGGCCGCGGTGAGCGTTTCGCGCACCAGCGTCAGCGAGCGCCGGTCGGCGACCTGCCAGCCGACGGCGATCACCTCGTCACGATCGCCCGGTACCAACTCCAGGCGGTAGGTGTGCTCGTCGGTGCGCAGATAGACCGACTCCGGATTCGGGCCCGACCCTTCGGCGAATCCGATGATGTCGAAGGCGAATTCACGCCACGCGGCGATATCGGCGATCCGCGCTCGGACATAACCGAGCGAGCTGACGGCGGCCATTTTCTCTCCTCGAAGAATGGGGTTCAGGAATAGCTGATCGAAACGTCGTCGGTGGCCGGTACCGCCTGACAGGCGAGCACGTAGCCCTCGGCGAGATCCTCCTCTTCGAGAACCTCGTTGCGGCGCATGGACACCTCGCCGGACACCACCCGGCACACACACGCGCTGCACGCGCCCTCGCGGCACGAATACGGCGCCTCGAGTCCCGCTGCCAGCAAGGTATCCAACAGGACCTGGCGTCGCGGCCACGCCATCCGGTGATGCTCGCCGTCGAGCTCGACCTCGACGTTCGCCGAGTCGGCGGGGTCGGCGTCGTCGCTCGCGGGGGGTGCGGCCTCGAACGGATTGCCGGTCAGGGAAACGAACTTCTCCATGTGCACGCGCCGCCGGTCGGCGCCGTGCGCGGCCATCGCGGCGGCGACGGCGTCCATGAACGGCCCCGGACCGCAGACGAACGTCTCGCGATCGGCCCAGTGCCGCACCAGCGCGGACAGTTGCGGCACACTCGGCAGGCCCTGCACCGATTCCAGCCAGTGCAGCACCTGCAGCCGATCCGGATGGGCCCCCGCGAGTTCCGCGAGTTCCGCGGCGAAGATGACCGACGATTCGTCGCGATTGGCGTACACGAGGGTGCAGTGGCCGCTGCCCTGCGCGAGCACCGATTTCAGGATCGACAACACCGGGGTGATGCCGCTGCCACCGGCGAACAGCAGCAGATCGGTGTCCAGCGAGGCCGGGGTGAACAGTCCGGCGGGCGGCAGCACCTGCAGGGTGTCACCGGCGACGGCGTTGTCGCACAACCAGTTCGACGCATATCCGGCCGCTGTGCGTTTGACGGTGACCTTCAGCGGCCCACCCTCGTGCGGTGCGCTCGACAGCGAGTAGCACCGGCTCACCGAACCGGTCAGCTCACTGGGGATGCGCACAGTGAGGAATTGCCCGGGCCGATAGCCGAACCGCTCGGCGTGTTCGGGCTGCGGCGCCAATTCGAGTGACACCGCGTCCGCGGTTTCGTGCACCACACGGACGATCTCGACCACGACCGGATCGGCCGGCGACCCGGCGGCCGCCACGACGCCGTCCGCGGATTCGCCACCGGTTGCCGAGTCACGAGGGCCGGCGTCCTCGCGCGACGTGCGCGGCTCACGCACGTCGAGTTCGATCGCGGCATCCATCGAGCACCACCACATCCATTCCTGTGCCGTTCATCCAGCTTCCTGCCCCTGTCATGCCACCGTCCGGCCGCGGGTGCGCACATCGACATCGCGGGTACTCACGCTCAACTGGCCCGACTGCACCGCCGCGTCGATGCTCTCGCGCAGGGCGGTGCAGGTGTGCGCATGCGTGCCCGGCTGCGACAGTTCGGTGCACGCGTGCATCGCCGACCGGCTCCACTGCACGCTCGTGTGCTGCGGGCTGAACTTCTCCACCAGCACGCACGTTCCGCAGGATCGGCACGAAACCTCGTCCATCGCGATAACTCTCAGCCCGCCACGGCCTGTTCGGCCCGCTTGGCGAGGTTCTCGGCGACCTCGGCCTCCCAGGCGGTGACCGCGCGGGTGGTGTCGACCTCGAATTCGAAGCGCGCGGTCATCTCCTCCGAGATGTCGGCGACGTCGGTGTAGAACTGCTCGTACCATCGGCGCAGCTGATAGACCGGTCCGTCCTCCTCGCACAGCAGCGGATTGTTGATGCGCGACTTGCGCTTCCAGATCGCCGCGTCCTGTTCGAACCCCTTGCCGAGACCGCCGACGAAGGAGGCCGCGATCTGCTCGGCCCGCTCCGGCGAGACGCCCTGCGGCTTCTTCGCGATGGCCCCGTACTGCAGCACGAACCGGTTCTCGGTGATCGGGTAATGGCAGTTGATCAGGTAGCCCTCGACCGAGAGATCCGCGCTGTCGCTGCGCAGGTAGTCGATCATGTAGGAGGGCCCGTAGTAGGACGCCTCCGAATGCAGAGTGTTCTTGCCGCCCAACGCCTTCGCCGTCTCGCCCATCATGTCCTCGCGCGAGATGGAGGTCATGTACTGACTGGCGATGTGGCCCTCGAAGACGTTCTTGAAGAACGTCGGGAAGCCGTAGTGCACGTAGAAGAAGTGCGCCATGTCGACCACGTTGTCGACCACTTCCCGGCAGTTGGCCTCGACGATCATCGAGTTCCAGGTCCAGTCGGTCCATTCGTCGTCGAAGGCGGCGTCGATGCGCGGGATGGTGATGTCCGCGGGCGGCTGCTTGCCCTCCGGATCGTTCCAGACGAACAGCTGCTTGTTCTGCTCCAGCGTCGGCCACGCCTTGGTGCGCGCCAGCGGAGGCACCCGGCGCGCGTACGGGATTCCGGTGCATTTGCCCTTGCCGTTCCACCGCCAGTCGTGGAAGGGGCAGGCCAGCGAATCGCCCTTGACGGTGCCGTCGGCGAGATTGCCGCCCATATGCGGGCAGTAGGCGTTGAGGACGTTGAGCGTGCCGTCCTCGGCGGCGAACACGACCAGTTCGGTGCCGAAGGCGGCGACGGTGTGCGGCGTGCCGTCGCGGAAGGAGTCCGCCAGGCCCAGGCAGTGCCAGCCGCGGGCGAACCGGGTCGGCGGTGCGCCGGCGTCGATGACCCGCACTTCGCTGTCGCTGTTCATGATTCCTCCGTCTCGAATGCGATCGGCCTCGATTGCGATCGGCCTCGACTACCCGCCGGCCGAACCCGCCCCGGGTGATGACTCGATGCTCGCCATCGGGACGGGGGCCCGGCACGCGTAGTCCCACTGGCCGGGAGATCCGCTCCGGCCATCGGCAGTGACGGGACGCCTCGGCGGTGCGGGCGGGTACGCACCGGGCTCGTCACCACCGGCATGCCCGCGGACCCGCGTCAGTGCCCGTGCAGACGTTCGAACGAGGAGCGGTAGAACAGCAGCGGCGCCTGTTCGGAATGTTCGGCGAGTGCGGTGACTCGCGCGATCACGATGGTGTGGTCGCCGCCGTCCACCTCGCGATCCAGTTCGCAATCGATACTGGCCAGCGCACCGCTCAGCCGCGGCGACCCGTTTCCGGAGACCTCCCAGTCCACGCCGGCGAATTTGTCGGTGCCGCTGCGGGACAGCGCGCGGCAGATGTCGGCCTGATCGTGGGCGAGGATGTTCACGCAGAATCGTCCTACCTCGCGGATGCGCGGCCACGACGTCGAGGTCCGCGCGGGGAAGAAGCAGACCCGGGGCGGATCGAGGGACAGCGACGAGAACGACTGGCAGCTGAATCCGATCGGCTGGTCGCCGGACAGAGCGGTGATCACCGTGACCCCGGAGCAGAACCTGCTCAGCACGGATTTGAAGGTCGCCTCCGAGATCTCGTCCACCTGTACTACCGGCTCCACGGCCACTCCTTGTTTCGGACAGACATATAGCTGTAAGTCATGACACCAGGTCGGCCCCGGCGCCCGTCAACGGCCAGGTCCGGTGAACGGGAGAGATTTCGGTAGCACTTACGTAGTTCCACCGATTCGCGATCGGTGTGGTGGCAGCCACTGTGATAGGTGACACAAATGCCGAACCGAACATGCCTAGTCGAAATACTTCTAGTCTGCATATGAGCCAACGGAGGTACATATGACCGTCACCGTGCTGCCCTCCGCGGAACGCACCACCACGGCCGCGCGTCACGCGACGACGGGCGCCAGGGCTCATCGCGCCGGTGCGCCGATTCCGGTGTCGATGATCGAGCGAATGACGTTGATCCTGGACGCCTTCGACGCGAACACCCCGACTCTGACACTGCTGGAACTGGTCGAGCGGACCGGACTTCCGCGCTCGACGGTCCACCGCATCCTGGATCAGATGATCCGGCTGCGCTGGCTGGCGCATTCCGCCGGCGGCTACCGCCTCGGCATGCGCACGCTCGAACTGGGCGGACTCACCGCGGACCACAACGAGATTCGCGATGCGGTGAGTCCGCTGCTGCACGAACTGTCGCAGCGGACGGGCATGGTGGGCCACCTGGCGGTGCTCGACGGTCGCGAGGTCGTCTACCTGGACAAGGCCGGCGGCCGGTTCGCCGCGGCGCTGCCGACCCGGCTCGGGGGCCGGATGCCCGCGCACGCAACGGCTTTGGGCAAGTCGATGCTGGCGGCGCTGGAACCCACCATCGCCGAGGCCGCCTTCCGCGGCCGGCTGCCCCGGCTCACTCCGCGCACCCTGGCCGAGCCCGACGCGCTGCATCGCGAACTCGGGCAGATCCGGTTGCGCCAAGGCGTGGCGATCGACCGCGAGGAGGCGATGGTCGGCATCGCGTGTGTGGCCGCGCCGCTGCGTGGCCGCGGCGCCCCACCGGCCGCACTCTCGCTCTCGGGACGGGCCGAGGCGATGAGTTACGACCGGCTGGCCCGGGTGGTCCTCGAGGTCGTGCACGAGGCCGGGCGAGCGCTGTTCCCGCACCGCACCCGCTGGCGCTGATTTCGGATCCGCATATGACTGGACGGTATAGTTCGGCGATGACATCTGGCACCGATCTGCCGACCACTTCGTGGGCCGTGCTCGGGATGCTTTCGCATGCGGACGAATTGTCCGGCTACGACCTGAAGAAGTGGGCGGACTGGAGTTTGCAGTTCTTCTACTGGAGCCCGTCGTTCAGCCAGATCTACGCCGAACTCAAACGCCTCGAGAAGCACGGGTACGTCACTTCGCGCACCGTGACCTCCGAGGACGGTGTGCGCGGCAAGCGGATGTACGCGATCACCACGAGCGGCCGGGATGCCGTGGCGCATTGGGTCAATCATTCACCGGTGGAAGCGCCGGTGCTGAAACACAGTGTGCTGCTGCGGGCCTGGCTCGGTCATCTGGCCGAGCCGGAGCGGCTGCGCGAAATCCTCACCGCGCATATCGATTACGCGGAGAAGATGCGCCGCCGCGCCGCCGCCGACGCCGAGGGGTCCGACGCCAACCCGGATTGGGCCTTTCCCAGTGCCGTGTTGCGGTGGTGCATCCGCCACTACGAGGCGGAGCGCCAACTGGCCGAGGATCTGCTCGACGACCTGGAGGCGTTGAACAAGCGCGGGCGGCTGCCCCGCAATCGCGAGGCGCCGCTCGCACCGCCGAAGTCGAAGTCTCGTCCCCGATAGCTTCACCGCGGGACACGCGGTACCTACCGGGTCCGTCGCTACACTCGCCGGATCCGGGCCAGCCAGGCGGCGGTATCCACGGTCCCGTTCTCGGCGACGTTCAGCCCGGCGACCTGATCGGCGACCACCGGGGTGACCCGGCCACGATAGGACGTGGGCCGCAGATCCTCCAATTCCCAACCGGCGCCGAAGGATTCACGCAGCATCCGATCGCTGATGCGGGGCCCGAAGCCCGGGTCGGCGTCGGACAGCGCCAGGACGTGCACCAGACCGCCCGGAGCGCACAGGGTGTGCAGCGACCGGACGTAGGCGGCGCGGGTACCGGGATCCTCGCGGAAGATGTGGAACAGGGCGCTGTCGACGATCGTGTCGAAGACGCCGAGTTCGGCGGCCGCGGCGGGATCGGCGCCGAGCCGGACGGCGTCGGCTACCCGGAAACGCGCCGCGGGCACCCCCTTCGCGGCGGCGTTGCGCCGCGCGTACTCGACGGCGCTCGGCGACAGGTCGAGACCCAGCACGTCGTAGCCCAGGGCGGTGAGGGCGATGGTGTGCTCCCCCGCACCCGTTCCGACATCGAGCACCCGCCCCCGGATCAACCCCTCGCGTTCCACCTCCACGATCGCGGGCTGCGGCTCACCGATCACCCAGGGAGCGGTGTCGTCGTCGTAGACGGTGTTCCAGAACTCTGCGGCCTGTGTCATGACCCCAGCGTGCATCCTCAACCGCACTCGAGGTCAACGCCGACGTCGGGTTCCGGAAAATCGACGTCCCCAGAATCTCACTGAGCGGAACCCTTCCTAGCGGGAGGCCTTTCGGAATATTTCTATTAGGCATACAGGAGGTGCACGATGACCGGTGAACTCGATTCCATCCAGAACGCACTCGACGCCCTGGCCGCCGGCCGGCCCGTCGTGGTGGTCGACGAGGAGGATCGGGAGAACGAAGGTGATCTCGTACTGGCCGCGGAATTCGCGACCGCGCAGACCATCGGATTCCTGATCCGCCACACCAGCGGCGTGCTGTGCGTGCCGATGCCCGGCGCCGATCTCGACCGGCTCTCGCTCCCCCCGATGACGGCGGTCAACGAGGATCCCAAGGGCACCGCCTACACCGTATCGGTCGATGCGGCCGCGGGCGTCAGCACGGGTATCTCGGCGGCCGACCGCGCCCACACCATGCGGCTGCTGGCCGATCCGCGCACCACCCCCGCCGATCTCACCCGGCCCGGGCACGTCTTCCCGCTGCGGGCGCATCCGCGCGGCGTGCTGGGCCGCGCCGGGCACACCGAGGCGACCGTCGACCTGTTGCGCGCGGCCGGGTTACGGCCCGCGGGCGTGATCGCGGAGGTCGTCAACGACGACGGATCGATGGCCCGGCTGCCGCAGCTGCTGACCTTCGCGCGCGAGCACGAGCTGCCGATCATCTCCATCGCCGACCTCGTCGAGTACCGAAAGCACCGCGAGCACACCGTCACCCGGCTCGCGCAGACCCGGCTGCCCACCCGCTACGGCGATTTTCAGGTCTTCGGCTACCGCGACGCCGACTCCGGCACGCAACCGGTCGAACATCTCGCCCTGGTCTTCGGCGATCCGTCCGGAACCGACGTCCTGGCCCGGCTGCACTCGGAATGCCTGACCGGCGACGCGTTCGGCTCGCTGCGCTGCGATTGCGGTGAACAGCTCGACGCCGCCCTGCGCGCGGTGGCTGCCGAGGGACGCGGTGTCGTGGTGTATCTGCGGGGCCAGGAGGGCCGCGGCATCGGCCTGCTGAACAAGTTGCGCGCCTACGAACTGCAGGACGCGGGCGCCGACACCGTGGACGCGAACCTGCGTCTCGGCCTGCCGATCGATGCCCGCCGCTACGGCGCGGGCGCGCAGATCCTGAGCGATCTGGGTGTCGAATCGGTGCGGTTGCTCAGCAACAATCCGGACAAGCAGGCGGGCCTGCAAGCACACGGCATCGCGGTGACGCACCGGATTCCGCTGCAGACCGACCCGACCGAACACAACGTCCGCTACCTGCGCACCAAACGCGAGCGCATGCGCCACCAGCTGGGCTCGACGTCGCCTCCGCCGCGGCGAACTGACATATCTTGTGCCGCAACGGTTGTCGCCGAGATCAGAGACGATGTTCGGCGAGCCAGCGCCGGCCGCGCGCCGCTGAGGCCCGCGACAGCCAGGCGTCCTGGACGATTTCGCGCAGTTCGTCGAGGTCGAGTTCACCGATGTGGGCCCCACGCAGCAGCACCGACAGATGCCCGTCGAAATGAGCGGTGGTGAAGAACGGCGAATCCGGATCCTGAACGAGCGCACGCTTGTCCGACTGCGACGGCACCCAGAAGACGATCACGTCCGGGTACCGTTCGCCGGTGACCGGATCGACGGCGTCCGGGCGCGGGGTGCGGAAGAAGATGAACGACTTGCCACCGACCTGGAAGACCGGATTGCCGCTGGACCCGCGCACCACGGTGACGTGCGGCATCGCCAGGGCGAGTGCTTCCACGTCCTCGATCCGCGCCCGGCGTGCCACCGTCGCTCAGTCCGCCAGCTGGGTGAGCAACTTGCGGGTGCGCTCGGCGGCCTGGCCGCCGACGAAGGGCGCGGCCACGAATTCCGTGGCACCGGCGGCGAACACCTTCTCGATGCGGGCGGCGACCTGCTCCTCGGTGCCGATGATCGCCAGATCGGCCGGCCCCTCGGCGCCCTCGCGATCCATCATGGCCCGATACGAGGGCAGCGAACCGTAGGCGGCGAAGACGGTCGCGGCCTTCTCCCGGCCGCGATCGATATCGTCGGTGACCAGCACCGGCAGCGAGCAGACCACCCGCGGCGCGGGCCGGCCGGCCTCGGCGGCAGCCGCGGTGATGGTCGGTGCGATGTGGTCGGCGATGGTCGCGGGGCCGGTCATCCACAGCACAGTGCCGTCGGTGCGGCGCGCGGCCAATTTCAGCATCTGGGTTCCCATCGCGGCCACGAGCACCGGGATCCGGCCGGTCTCCCCCGCGGTCAGGCCGAGGTTCGCGCTCAGGGTCTCGCCCTGGTACGACACCGGTTGTCCCTCGAGCAGCGGCCCGAGAATCGACAGGTACTCCTTCATGTGCCGGGCCGGGCGGCCGAAGTCGTAGCCGAACATGTTCTCGATGACGATCTGATGCGACAGCCCGATCCCCAGGGTGAGCCGTCCGCGACCGACGGCGAGCGCGGTGGTGGCGGCCTGCTGGGCCAGGGCGCCCGGGTGCCGCGGATAGGTCGGCACCACGGCCGTGCCGAGTTCGATATTCGGCACCTTGCTGCCGGCGACGGCGAGCGCGGTCAGCGCGTCGAGACCGAAGATGTGCGACAGCCACGCCGATTCGAAACCCTCGTCGGCCACCTGCTGCAGTTCGTCGGTCAGGCGCACGAGCGCATCCGGTCCGGTCTGTTCGCTGAGCATGATGCCGATCCGCACTGCGGGCCTCCTGGGGACGAGGGGTCTGTGGGTTCGCGGCCCCGACGGACCGCGGGTCGAATATCGGTTCGCCGTCTCAGCCTATTCCCGTTTCCACCGTCCGCGGGCACGTGGGACCGACATCGCCGATGTGGTCCGCACGCGTTTCGATCACGATAGGGTTGGCGATCATGGCGCGGCGTGTCACCGGGAATCTTCCCGCCGAGGTCACCAGTTTCGTCGGCCGCCGCGACGAACTGGCCACCGCGAAACGGCTGCTGCCCGCGACCCGGGTGCTGACTCTGCTCGGCCCGGGCGGCGTGGGCAAGACGCGGCTGTCGCGACAGGTCGGCGCGGCGATGGCGCGCGCCTTCCCGGACGGGGTGTGGCTGGTCGAACTGGCCGATGTGCACGATCCCGATCTGGTCACCCTCAGCGTCGCCGAGGCGTTGGATCTGCGCGACGACACCACGGCGCCGCTGGACCGGCTCACCGAATTCCTCGCCAGCAAACGACTCCTGCTGATCCTGGACAACTGCGAACATCTCATCGACGCGTGCGCGACCCTGGTCGCCCATCTCGTCGCCGCCACCCCCGAGGTGCGGGTGCTGGCCACCAGCCGCGAGGTGCTGGGCATACCCGGTGAGCAGGTGATGCCGATTCCGCCGCTGTCGGTCGCCGACGTCGACAGCGATGCGATGCGGCTGCTGGTGGAGCGGGCGACCGCCGCGAATCCGGATTTCACCTTCACCCCAGCCAACCGCGACACCCTCGCCGCGATCTGCCAGCGCCTCGACGGCATCCCGCTGGCGCTGGAACTGGCGGCATTGCGGTTCCGGGTGTTCACGCCCGAGCAGATTCGCGACCGGCTCGACGACACCATGGACCTGCTCAGCGCCGGACCACGCACCGCACCGCAGCGTCAGCAGACCATCGAGGGTGCGATCCGCTGGAGCTACGAACTGTGCACACCCGCGGAACAGCAGCTGTGGCAACAGTTGTCGGTCTTCGCCGGCGGTTTCGACATCGAGGCCGCCGAGGCCGTATGTCAGCTGCCACCGGGGCCACAGGGACTGCTCGACGCGCTGACCGGTCTGGTCGACAAGTCGGTGCTGCGATTGCGCTACGACGCTGCCGCGCCGCGCTATTCGATGCTGGAACCGATCCGGCAGTTCGGCCAGGACCGCCTCGTCGCGCACGGTGACGAGCGCCGGGTGCGGGCCCGCCACCGCGACCACTACCGCGGGCTGGCCCTGCGTGGGCAGACCGCGTACTGGAGTTCCGACGATCTGGCGTGGTTCCGCGAATTGGCGCGCGAACACGCCAATCTGCGCTCGGCCCTGCAATTCTCGATGCTCGACGCACCGCAGCTGGCGATGGAGACCGCGACCGTGCTGCGCCCGTTCTGGGAGCATTACCGGTTCCTCTCCGAGGGGTATCGGTGGCTGACCGACGCCCTGGCCCGGAATCCGGAACCGAGCTGGGAACGAGCGCGCGCACTGTCGTCGGCGGCCTCGTTGGCGGCACTGCTGTCGGATCGGGAGTCGGCGGCGCGGCTGGCGAGCGAATGCGTCACCGTCGCCACCGATCTGGGCGCGTCCGACATCCTCGCCGAGGCGGAACTGGACGCGGCACTGATCGATTTCACCGACGCCGATACCGCGGGTGCGCTGCGCCGCTCCGAGGAGGCGGTCCGGCTGGCCCGCGCCACCGAGCATCACGCCACCGAAATGGACAGTCTCGCTTTCGGTTTCATGTGCGCGACCCTGCTGGAGGAGCCCCGATCGACCGAGATGGCCCACGAATTCCAGGTGCTCACCCAGCGCTACGGCCCGCATATGCTGGGTGGGCTGGCGTTGTGGACGCTCGGCATCGATCAGTGGCGGCTCGGCGATCAGGACGCCGCCGACGACTACCTCGGACGCGCGATCGAGGAATTCGCGCTGTTCGACCGATGCGTATGGCTGGCTTCGGGTTTCGACGGCATGGCATGGTCGGCCGCCGCCCGTGGCGATGTGGAACGGTCGGCGCGGCTGATGGGCGCGGCCGAGACGCTGCAGCGCAGCACGGTGCGCCTGGCCCATACGATCACCAGCGCGGTGGGTGAAAAGGTGCGCGACGAGGTGCGGAATGCGCTGGGCGACAGCGGTTTCCGCGCCGCCTATGACGCGGGGGCCGCGATGACACTACCGGCGGCGATCGATTTCGCCCTGGGCCGCGGGCCCGCCGCCGAGGAACCACCGGCCCCGCCCGCGCGCCCCACGCCCGTCGACACCGCGGCACTGTCGCTGCTCACCCGCCGGGAGAAGGATGTGGCGCGGCTCGTCGCCGCCGGACACAGCAACAAACGCATCGCGGCCGATCTGGTGATCTCGGTGCGCACGGCCGAGACCCATGTCGAGCACATCCTGACCAAACTCGGCTTCACCTCACGGACCCAGATCGCGGGGTGGGCGCGCGATCACGGGTTGTAGCCGGCCACGACCTGCGGCCGGCGCGGCCCGGAGACGACGGTGGCCGCCGCGCCCCACGAGGGTGCGGCGGCCACCGCGGCGTCGGCGCGAAAGGATCAGCGCGCGTTCACAATCCGTTCCGCAGGAAATCGATCACGGCGCGTTCGAACGGCCCACCGAATTGCCGAGCAGGTGCGCGGTGTCGATGCCGAGTTCGTCCAGCAGGCCCAGGACCGCGTCGACGGCGATCCGCAGATAGTTGCCGTCGTAGGTTTCGGGCCGTTCACTGGCGCCGAATCCCGGCTGATCCAGCACCAGGCAGCGGAAGTGCGGAGCCAGCGCCTCGAGATTGGCGCCGAAGTTGGCCCAGCCCGAACCCCGGCGCCGGAACCGTGCAACAGCACCAGCGGCGCACCGGAACCCGCCTCGTGGTACCGCAGTTTCACGCCGTCGACGGTGACCCAGCGGGTGGTCTCCTCGGCAGTGAAACCCATCAGACCATCCGCTCCGTGACCTCGACACCCATCTCACCCTGACCGTACATCGCCAGCGCTCGCTCGACATCGTTGATCACGTGCGCGTTGCCGGCGTGGGCGTCACGCCAGTTGCGTTCGATCACATTGGGTTTGCGGATCGAGTGGCCGCCGGAGTTCTCGAACAGCAGATCGATCGCGTAAATCGCGCGTTCGGTGCCGCGCACCTGATCGCGGCGGGTGCGCAACCGCAGCTCGTACGGAATCTCCTCGCCCGCTTCGGCATAGCGCAGCTGCTCGGTGATATTGCGTTCCTGCTGCAGGATGGCCGCGTCGATCTCCGAAGCGGCACGTGCGATCCGCACCTGAGCGAACGGATCCTCGGCCACCTTCTGCCCGCCGTAGGACAGCCGGACCCGCTCGCGCTGACGCCGCAGATGCGACTCGTAGGCGCCCTGCGCGGCGCCGATGATCGGCGCGGTGATGGTGTTGGAGAACACGCTGGCGAACGAGATTCGATACAGCGCAGCGGTGTTCACCTCCTGCCCGGGGCCCACGAGCGCGGACTGATCGGCTGCGCTGTACGCGCGATACGCCGGGATGAAGGCCTTCTCGACGATGATGTCGTTACTTCCGGTGCCCGACAGGCCCGACACATGCCAAACGTCCTCGATGCGGTAGTCGGTGCGCGGCACCAGCACCGTCAGGTAATCGGCTCCGCCCTGATCGTTCGGCACCACCGCGCCCAGGAACGCCCAGTCGGCATGATCGCCACCGGAGGAGAAACTCCACCGGCCACTCATCTCGAAGCCGCCGTCGACCGGAGTCAGCTTGCCGGTGGGCGCATACGACGAGGAGACCAGCGTGTCGGGATCCTCACCCCACACATCCTGCTGGGCGCGCGGGTCGAACAACCCCAGCTGCCACGGATGCGCACCCAGCACCGAGGCCACCCACGCGCTCGACGGGCAGACGGTCGCGATCGCGCGAATCACCTCGTAGAAGGCGACCGGCGACTCCTCCGCACCGCCGAAGCGGCTCGGCTGCAACATCCGGAACACGCCCGCCTCGGTCAGCTCGCGGATCGTCTCGGCAGGCACCCGCCGCTCCTGCTCGGCCGTCACCGCCCGTTCCCCGATCGCCGGGAGCAGGTCCCGCACCCGATCGAGCACCTTGTTCGCCATTGCCGGTGTTCCTCCCTGCCTCTGCGCTGTCACGCACTGGGTCGATGCCTCGACGGTAGGGGCGGGCTGGAGTGGCGGGCCCGAGAAGTCCCGATCATCGGAATGCAGGGGCCGAGACCCCGCCGGAGCGAAGCGCGGGCCGAAACCCAACTCCACTCAGCGAAACGCCGCGCCCGCTGACCGGGACTTCGCGCGGGCACCCTGCAATCCACTCGTCATGGTGTGTGAACGGCGTCACGTTCGTGGGTGGCGCACGCGAGGAGGAAGAGTCGATGCGGGTCCTGATCACCGGAGTCACCACACCCACCGGTCGCGCGGTGGCGCGCATGCTGGCGGCCGCCGGGCACGACGTCGCCGGAGCGGACCGGGTTCGGCACCGGTATGTGGATCCGCGGATCGAGGTGCATATCGCCGATCCCGGCAGTGCCGGCGCCTACCGCGGCATCGTGGACGGCTGCGACGTGGTGCTGGACGTTTCGGACGGACCGGTCGCGGCGGTTGCCGCCGCGGCGCAGGAGGCGGGTGCCCGGCTGGTTGTGCTCGCCTCGCCCGAGCGGGAGAGCCTGGCGCGCACAGCCATTGCGGCCACCGGCGCGCGGGCGCTGCTGGTTCGTCCCGCCTTGGTGGCCGGTCGACGCACCACCGAGGGAAGCCGCGCGGTGGTTCGGACACTGCTGAACGCGAGCGGCTCTCAGCGGATTCCGCTGGTGCACACCGACGACGTGGAACGCTTCCTGGTACTGGCTGCGATTTCCGATCGCATCGGTGCGGTGGACCTCGTTGCGCCCGAGCTTGCTTCCGGTTCACAGGCGCGGACGATGCTGCGGGAAGCCGGTCTGCGGATTCCGCCTCGCGTCCCGGGCACCGGCGGAGTTCGCCTGCGGGATCTCGACCCCGCTGCGGCACAGCATGATTGGGACTTCTGTTACGGCTGGACCGGCACCGAAGTGGTCGAGGACATGGCGCGTGGCCTGGTCGGCCGCCGCGCGCACGGCACCGGCTTCCGCGCCCGCCGCGGCGCGATCCCGCTGACCGACTATGTGATTCCCGCCCGCGCGAAGACTTCCGACGGGCATCCGCTGGAGGTGGCCGCGCCGGAGGGCCTGGAGGGCGAATTCGACGATCGGGTCGACCCGCGCATTCCGGTACACACCGCCACCAACACCTCCGAGGCGCTGCCGGGCCCGATGAGCCCACTCACCATCGACCTGCAGGCGGGGGCGATCCGGCTCGCCAATGCCGCGATGGGCCACATGATCGCCCTCGAGGGCATCGCCCTCGAGCATTGGACCAGCCGCGTCACCTCGGTGCTCGGCCACCACATCTTCATCAACGCCTCGATCGGCGTCCTCGCCGCTGACAATATGCCGGGCTGGGACGAGGACAGCATCCGCCGCGACGTGTACGGCGCCATCCCGCCCGAGGTCCCGTTGCAGCCCCAGGGCCGTCCGCCGATGCCGACCGGAATGGGCAGCACCTGGGGGACGGCCAAGGCCACCGGCCGGGTGCTGGCGACGGCACTGCGCTTCGGCACCACCACCGAAACGATCAACGCCGCCTCGCATCGGGAGGCACTGTCCCGCAACGACATCGAGAAGCTGACCGATGCGCGGCTGCATGCGCGGGCACTGCTGTGGCGGGATCGGCTCAATCAGTCGTGGGCGGCGGCCTCCATCGGCGTCATGCTGGTCGGCGCCGCGACCGCCATGCACGCACGCGGCAAAGACGATCCGGACGTTCCGATCGACGTGAACCGCCTCGAATCGGCGCGACCGATGCTGGCGGTGGAACGGCTGGCCGCGGTCTGCCGCGCGGAACCCGCCGTGCACGAGGCCGCCCGGGCGGGCGACGTCGCCCTGGCCCGCAGCCGCTCGCCGCGCTTCGCGCAGGCCTTGGACGCCGAGCTGGCGGTGGTCGGCCATCGCGGGCCGGGCGAATGCGAATTCCTCAACCCGACCTTCGGCGACCGCCCCGAGTTGCTGGTCACCGCCGCGGCCCGGGCCGCGGAACTCCCGGCGCCGAAGCGCGACGCGGTCGCCGAGCCGACCGCCCGCACCGCGCGGATGGCCGTCGGCGCCACGGTCTCGCGGGAACGTGTCCGCGATGCGGTGGTGCGGTATACGAACTGCCTGCGCATGGCGGCCCGTGAGCTGGCTGCGCGCCTGGTCGACCGGCACGAACTCAACAATGTCGACGACGCCTGGTTCCTCACGCTCGACGAATTGCTGTGGGCCCCGGCGGATCTGAAGGATCGCGTGGCACGCCGACGCGAAGAGCGGGTGCGGCTGCAGGCGGTGCGGATGCCGGATCTGGTGGTCGGCCACTGGGAACCGCAGCCGGTCTCGGGTGCGCTCGCCGTCGGCGAGAGCCTCACCGGCACCGGAGTGAGCGCCGGTGTCGTGGAGGGCACGGTGAAACTGGTGCTGAGCTCCGACGACGATATCGAGCCCGGCGACATCCTGGTCGCCTCGGTTACCGATACCGGCCATACCGCGATGTTCGCCTACGCCGCCGCGGTGGTCACCGATATCGGCGGCTCGGCCTCGCATGCGGCCATCGTGGCCCGCGAGTTCGGCATTCCGTGCGTGGTGGACACCAAGACCGCCAGCACGGGTCTGTCCGACGGTCAGCGGGTTCGGGTCGACGGCGCCGCCGGAACCGTGACGCTACTGGCCGACGCCGACGCCTGAGGCTCGCCGAAACGACGCCGCGCGAACGAATCCCGCGGCTCAGGACGTGGTCCGTCGTCGATCCGGCGGACCTCGAGGAAAGGAACACCACCCGTGCCGATTTCGCATGTCCTGCGGGGGTCGGTGGCCGGTTTGGCCGCCGCGCTCATCGCCGTCCTCCCCGCCGCGACCACCCCGGCGTTCGCCGCGCCGCCACTGGTCCACACCTCGCCGGCCACCTCGGATCAGCAACAGTCCCTGGGCATTTCCGCACCCAACGCCCGCGATATCGGTGGCTATCCGACGCAGCACGGAGGCGGGAAGATTCGGTTCGGCCTGGTCTACCGCTCCGACGCGCTCAACCGGCTGACACCGGCGGATCAGCAGAAGCTGGCCTCGCTGCAGATCGGCAAGGCCATCGACTTCCGCAGCCCGAACGAGATGAAGGCCGCCCCGGATCAGCTGCCGTCGTCGATCCCCTACAGCGCGCAGTCGGTCTGGGATCCGAACAACGATTTCTATCTCATGGTGTCGAGCATCATCGCCGGCGGACCGCAGGTGCAGCAGGACAAGCTCGGCGACGGGAAGGCCGCGCAGATCATGCGCGACTACTACCGCTGGCTGGTCACCGACGGTTCGGCCCGGGCGCAGTTCGCTTCGGCGCTGAAGGAGATCGCGAACTCCCCGAATGCGGTGCTCTACCATTGCACCTCCGGTAAGGACCGCACCGGCTGGATGACCGCGATCCTGATGTCGGCGCTGGATGTGCCCAGGGGCCAGATCTACAAGGAGTACCTGGCGTCCAACGACTATCTGGCCGCGAGCAACAAGGCACAGATGGATGCGCTGGTGCAGCGGGGTCTGGTCACCGATCCGTCGCTGTTCGAACCGATTCTGGGTGTCCAGGCCGATTATCTGGACGCCTCCTTCGACCAGGTCCAGCAGTCCTACGGCTCCTTCGATCGGTTCCTGTCCGACGGCTTGGGCGTGGACTCGGCGACGGTCGACGCCCTGAAGGCCAAGTTGCTGGACAAGCCGGGCCGCTGAGCCCACCCGCACCCGACCACCGGCACGCCGCGCTCACCGTCGAGCGCGGCGTCCCGCCGAGGAGAGGCAGACCATGCCGGATCACGCGGTGACGCCACGATCGTCGACCGAGATCACCCGCTACGACCTGGACACCGACGTGCTGGTCGTCGGATACGGATGCGCCGGTGCCGCAGCGGCATTCGAAGCCGCGCGCACGGGAGCGCGAGTCCTGGTGCTCGATCGCGCGGGCGGTCCGGGCGGCTCGTCGGCGATGTCGGGCGGTGAGATCTACCTCGGCGGGGGCACCCCGATCCAAACCGCCTGCGGCTTCGACGACACCCCGGCCGATATGGCCGCCTACCTGACCGCCGCCCTCGGCCCCGGCGCCGACACCGCGAAGATCGCCGACTACTGCGAGCACAGTGTCGAGCATTTCCACTGGCTGGTCGACCGCGGCGTGCCGTTCGCACCGTCGCTCTGGGATGCCCCGGCGTGGGTGCCGCCCACCGACGACGGCCTGATGTGGCTCGGCGAGAACAGCTGGCCCTTCACCGAGATCGCCCGTCCCGCCCCGCGCGGGCATCGGCCGACCGCCAACGACTTCGGCGGTCGCCTGCTGATGCAATGCCTCAGCGCGGCGACCGAATCGGCCGGTGTGACATCCCTTTTCGACACCGCCGCCACCGCGCTGATTCTCGCCGGCGACGGCACGGTCACCGGCGTGGTCGCCCGGCAGTACGGCCGCGAACTGACGATTCGAGTCCGGCGCGGATGTGTCCTCACCACCGGCGGATTCGTCGACAACGACGAGATGCTCGCCGCGCACGCCCCGCTGCTGCTCGGCCATACCAAGGTCAGCGCCGGTACCGACGACGGCAGCGGCATCCGCATGGCGCAGGCCGCGGGTGCGGCGGTGCGGCACATGTCGACGGGGCAGGTGGGGATTTCCCTGATTCCCGGACTGGCAGCGCGCGGAATCGTGGTGAACGACAAGGGACAGCGCTTCGTCAACGAGGACACCTATCCGGGCCGCATCGGCCAGGCGGCGCTGTTCACGCAGGGTATGCGGGTGTGGTTGGTGGTCGACGAGGAAGCATTCGAGGCCGTGCCGGAAGAACAACGCTGGGGTGTGCAGCCGACCCATCTGGCCGAAACCGCCGACGAACTCGGCGCCGCGATGGATCTGCCGCCGGGCGCATTGGCGGCCACACTGTGCCGCTACAACGAATTCGCCGCCGCCGGAACGGATCCCGACCAGCACAAGGCGGCGCGGTGGTTACGTCCGCTGCGCGCCCCGCTGGCGGCCATCGATGTGCGCGCCGGCATTCGCCCGCCCGCCGAAGCCGGCGACCGCCGCGGCACCGGCGCCTCGGTGTTCACGCTCGGCGGTTTGCACACCGACAGGCACGGCCGGGTCCTGGATATCGATGGCGCCGTCATGCCCGGACTGTTCGCCGCCGGCCGCGCGGCGGTCAATCTGCACGGGCAGGGATATATCAGCGGGACGTCGCTCGGTGACGGGACGTTCTTCGGCCGCCGCGCGGGAATTGCCGCGGCGCAGGGTTAGTCACGATCATCGGACCCCTGCGCTGCCGGCGCACCGGTCTACGCCTGTTGCGCCGCCACGACCACCTCGTGCCGATTGCTCCGGTGCGACCGACGGTATTCGCTCGGTGACACACCCACCTCACGCCCGAAGTGGGCGCGCAGATTCGCCGCACTGCCCAGGCCACAGCGCTCGGCCACCACGTCGACGGCGAGGTCGGTGGTTTCCAGCAATTCTCGCGCTCGGATGATGCGCTGGGTGAGCAGCCAGCGCAGCGGGGTCGTGCCCAGTTCGGCATGGAATCGCCGGGCCAGGGTGCGCTCGCTGAGTCCGCTGTGCCGGGCCAGGTCACCGACGGTCAGTACGGTGTCGAGCCGGGTGAGCGCCCACTGCAGGGTCGCGGCCACGCCCGGATCGGCCGCGTCGACCGGCACCGGATTCCGCAGATACTGCGCCTGCCCGCCCGCGCGGTGCGGCGGCACCACCAGTCCGCGCGCGGCGGCATTGGCGACGCGGGAGCCGAGGTCCTTGCGGATCAGGTGGATACACAGATCCATCCCGGCCATGGTTCCCGCGCTGGTGAGAATCTGCCCGTCGTCGATGTAGAGCACGCTCGCGTCGACATCGAGGTGCGGATACCGTTCCAGCAGGGCCGGGACATGCTTCCAGTGTGTGGTCATGCGACGCCCGTCGAGCAGACCGGCCGCCGCGAGAACGAAAGCGCCCGAACACAATGCGGCGATGCGCGCTCCCGCCTCGTAGGCCGCGCGCACGGCCGCCACCAATTCGGCGGGTGGCTCCGCGCGCACGTTCGGGGTCGCCGGGACGACCACGGTGTCGGCCGCGATCAGATCGTCGTAGTCGTAATCGGTCAGCGTGACGAACGGATCGCGCAGCGTCGCATGCCGGGTGCCGCGGGGGCCGCACATGCGCAGTCGATACCACTGCTCGGCGTCGACCCCGGGCGGCGGTTCGAAGAACACCTGGTACGGGATCGCGACCTCGAACACCGGCTGACCCGGCGCCACCGCGACCGCCACTGTTCCGGCGTGTCCGGATTCGCGCATCACCTCGGCAGTCATGTCGGAAATCTAGCGCATGTTGGCGAATCTGCCACTCGATCCGATGGTTCTGCGACTGAATAGTTGCATACATGACAATTACGGCCAATGTTCGCGCGGATACGCCGATCACCCGATCGCCGCGGCGGTGGCGGATTCTGGCGGTGGCGAGCGTCGCGCAATTTCTCGCGATTCTCGACCTCTTCGCAGTCACCGTCGCCTTCCCGACCCTGCAGACCTCCTTCGCCGGCGCCTCTCCGAACACCGTGTCGTGGGTGCTCAACGCCTACACGATCGTGATGGCCGCACTGCTGGTTCCCGCGGGCCGTCTGGCCGACGACACCGGCCGCCGACGTGGATTCTTCATCGGGATGACACTTTTCGGCGTGGCCTCGATCGGCTGCGCGGTCGCGCCGACACTGGTGGTCTTGATCGCCGCGCGGGTCGTGCAGGCCGCGGCGGCGGCGCTGCTGGTTCCGACCGGCCTCGGACTCGTGTTGCCCTCCTTCGACGTTCGTGAACATCCGACGGTGATGGGGATCTGGACCGCGATCGCCGCGGCGGGCGCCAGTAGCGGCCCGGTGATCGGCGGTCTGCTGCTCGAATGGGGGTGGCGGTGGATCTTCTGGCTGAACGTGCCGATCACGATGGCGGCGCTCGCTGTCGGATGGCGGGTACTGCCCGACATCCGGGCGCGGGTGCGGCGCCGGCTCGACCTGCTCGGCGCCGCACTGATTCTCGGCGCCACCGCGGCACTGACGACCGTCTTCGTTCAAGCCGCGGCGTGGGGCTACGGGTCGGCGGCCACGGTCGCGACACTGGCCGCAGCGGTCGCACTCGCGGCGGCCTTCACCTACCACGTGCGACACCATCCCGATCCGGTGGTGAGCCCGGCTGTGTTGCGGCACAGCATGTTTCGCATCGCCACCCTCGGCGTGTTCTGCTACTACCTGGCCTTCGCGGCCCTCTTGCTCTCGGGCACCCTGTATCTCACCGCGCAGTGGCACTACTCCGAACTGGGAGCCAGCCTGGGGATCGCACCGATTCCGATCAGCTGCCTGCTGGTGTCACCACTGTCCGGCCGCCTCGTCGCTCGCATCGGCGCCCGTGCCTCCGCCGCGCTGGGTGGGCTCGCCATCGCGGCGGGCGCGGGGTGGTGGATCGCTCTGAGCGCTTGCGGCGCTTCGTATCCGCTGGTCTTCCTGCCGGGAGCCGTGCTCGCGGGCGTCAGTACGGCCCTGTTGCAACCGCCGCTGTTCGGCGCCTCGTCGTTGCTGCCGCCGGATCAACTGTCCCTGGGTTCGGGCACGTTGATGATGGCGCGCCAGACCGCGTCGGCACTCGGCGTCGCCGTGCTGACCGCGATCCTCACCCGCACCGCGGGCTACGACCTCGCCGATTTCCGCGCCGGCTGGCTCTATATGGCGGCGATGGGATTGCTGGCCGCGGCAGCGGGGTGGGCGTTCCGTCCGCGCACATGACCGGATCCGACAGTGATCCGTCGTTGCGATCGCCACGGGGCAACCCAGAGGATGGGAGGCATGTCATCGAAGCATCGTGTGGTTATCGCGGCCTTTCCGGACGTGGATCTGCTCGACGTCACCGGACCGGCGCGATATCGAACAACTGCGTACCTACATCGCGGAAAATCTCGACGCCGATTTGTCCGCCGCCGCACTGGCGAGCCGAATGTGCCTGAGCGAGCGGCATTTCGCGCGGGTGTTCCGGCAGGAGATGGGGCTCACCGTGGCCGCCTACGTCGAAGCCGCGCGCGTCGAGTCGGCCCGGCGGTTGCTGGAAACCAGCGACTTCCCGCTATCGCGCGTAGCCCGGTCCGCCGGACTGGGTTCGGTGGAGACCCTGCACCGGGCGTTCCTGCGACGGCTGGGTACCAACCCCGGCGCGTACCGCCGGCGGTTCCGCACCTCCGCCTGATCTTCCCTGCGACGACCGGACCGGGCGACCGCCCGGCCCGGCGCTCCGTCATGCCCGAAAAGGACTGTCCTCCAGAGAAAGAAGGTAGTCATGACCGCCGTCGCGACTGACATCATGGACCGATGGCGATCGGAACCGTGAAATTCTTCCGTCCGGCGAAGGGCTGGGGCGCGATCGCCGCGGCGGAACTCCCGGACGGCTGCGACGCCTGGGTGCACTTCAGCGCTATCGAGGGCGAGGGCTTTCGAGAGCTGGCCGCGGGCGATCGCGTGGAATTCGACTACGAGTCCGCACAGCAGGACAGCTTTCGATACCGGGCCACACGGGTGCGGCGCATCGACGTGGACGGTCACCGCAGGTCAGCGGAGGGTTAGCCGGGGTTCAGACCCGGCCAGCCGTAGTGCGGTCGGCCGGTGGCGGCGCCGGCGCGGGCCATCGGCGGGTTCGGTGCGGGGACGGCCGGGGTCCGGGCGCCGAGTTGCCGGCGCATCTCGTCCATGTCGAGCCAGCGGATCTGCTGGATGACCTCTTCCAGTTGGGCGGCGGTCCGGAAGCCCGGATCGGAGTAGACGAGCAAGCCCTCGCGGAAGGCGACGAGGGTCGGCAAGCTGGTGATCTGGGCGGCGGCGGTAAGGGCCTGCTCGGCCTCGGTGTCCACGGTGGCGTGCACGATCTCCGGGTGCGCGGCCGCGGATTCGGCGAAGATCGGAGCGAAGCGGGTACACCAGCCGCACCAGGAGGCCCAGAAGTCGACGAGCACGATCGCATGGCTCGCGATCACCTGCTCGAAGTTCTGCTGGGTCAACGGTTGGGTGGGCATGGGTTCCTCCCGGCGTCGGCCATCGTCGATTCCGGATTCTCCCATGGATCGCCGGTCACAGCAGGGTTCGAGCCGGCGGCTCATCGAGCGCTGTCGGGCGGCGGCCCGGCTGAGTATCGTGGAGTCATGGGTATGGGCGACCACCCGCAACGAACACCGCTCTACGGCGTGGTGCTGCTGTTGGGCGTTCTGTTCCTGGGTATCTGGGTGCACGAGCTGCCGTATGTCGGCCTGCAGGTCCTGGCCTACATCCTGCTCATCATGATTGCCGCACCCGCCTTCGTGATGACCTTCCGCGACTATTCGCGGTGAGGGCCTTCACCACCCGGTGACCAGAGCGGCTCGCAACATCGTCAGCTCCTCGGCCGTCAGCCCGTGCTCGCGCAGCCACCGGGCGGCACCGCCGTGGTCGCGGCGCAAGTCGTCGAGGAACCGCAGCATCACGGCCGCTTCGACAGCCAGGATCCCGGTGCTCGTCGGCGGCAGCCCGGCATAGGAGTTCAGCGCGTCGAGCCGGTTGCGGACCCGCGTCATCCGCTCGTTGGTGAGGGCGTAGTCCGCGGCGATCACCTCCGGCGCCACCCCCACCGCATCGAGCAGTACCGCCGCCAATACTCCGGTGCGATCCTTACCTGCCGCGCAATGGAATACGACCGCCTGCCGGTCGGCATCGGCGACCAGCCGCGCCGCGGCGACGATCTCCTCCGGACTGCCGGCGAGCAGCTGTCCGTACAGCTGCGCCAGATCCACGCGGGTCTTGTCCGGCACCAGATCCCGTGCGGCGAGCGAGGATTGCGCCGATTTGCGGACCGGCAGGTTCACCTTCTCGATCGCCGCGGTGGCCAGGAGGCCGTAGCCTTCCCGCTCCACCTCGTCGGGTAGCCGCAGGTCGATCAGGGTGCGCATCCCGACCGAGCCCAGGAGCAACGCCACATCCGCCTCGGTCGCCTGCTGCAGGGTGCTCGACCGCAGCGCCACGCCGAATCGCGTCGTACCGCCGCCGACCGGCAGCCCGCCGAGATCGCGGAGGTTGTCGATTTCCTCGAAGTCGACCCAGCGCCGGGTCGCGTCGAATTCCCGGACGATCGGATTACTCGGCACGGCCGGCCGCCGCTTCGTCGGCACGGCTGAGTCCGCACAACCCGATCAGATCTTCGTGCAGTTCGAACCACACGGTGTGATAGCTGTCCATGATCGGCCGCGCCACCCAGGCGTGGTCACCGTCGGCGATCCGCTCGACGGCCGTCTCCAGCCGTTCGCGGTACCGGGCCAGCCGCGGCGCGATCGATCCCAGCCGCTCGGCCAGCGGCCGCACCCGGGTGTGCAGGTCGGTGAGCCGGTCCAGCACCGCCGCATCGTATTCGGCGTCGCCGTGGTCGTTGGGTGTGGCCGCATCCTTCATCTGCCATGCGGTCACGATCTGCTTCAGCTCCGCGTTGACCACGCAGAAGTCCTCGTAGGCGGCGGTCATGGCGGCGGTGTCGACCCCGCCGCGTTCGGCGATCAGCAACTCGGCCAGGCGATTTCGCCCATCGGGTGTCAACCGCACACCCGCGGGCGTGTCGGCGCACAAACCGCCGGCCACCAGATCCGCGCAGCGCGCGCTCACCTCGTCCGCGTCGCCGCCCAGGCTCGCGGCCACCGCGTCACCGCGCACCCGGCCCTTCACCCCGATCAGCCGCAGCAGTTCCAGTTCACTCACGGTTCGGACAACAGCTTCTGCCACAACGACTTCCGCGTCACCGGCGAGCGTCCCCGCGAGTTCATCGGGTGCCGCATTCGCCCATTCAGCGAGCCTGCGCACATCGTCGAGGACCGCGCCGTCCACATCTCCACCGGCGACCTCGCCCGCCCACACCACGCCGGCGCCGCCGTCGACGGTGACAGTGCACCCCGCGAGCGCGTCCACAACACCCGGGCCGCATCCGACGACACACGGCCGCCCGAGTTCCCGGCTCACCAGAGCGGCATGCGAGGTGGTACCACCCAATTCGGTGACCACCGCACGGGCCGCGATCATGCCGGGCAGATCATCGGGACTGGTCGTCGGCCGGACGAGGACGACGTCCTCCCCCGCCGCCGCGCGCGCCTCGGCCTCGTCGGGGTCCGCGACCGCGACACCGAAAGCCAAACCAGGACAGGCCGATTCGCCGCGAGCCAGCGCTTCGCCCGCACCCGCCGCCGTGGTCGCGGGCTGCAGGACGACGCGAATCTGGTCGGCTCCGACCCGCCGCAGTGCCTCCTCCGGGGTGATCAGCCCTTCCTCCGCCATCGCCACAGCGGCCCGCACCGCCGCCCGCGCCGAACGCTTCGCCGGACGCGACTGCAGCATCCACAGCGTGCCCGATTCCACGGTGAATTCGATGTCCTGGATATCGCGCCCGTCGCGTTCGAGCAGGTCCGCGGCGGCGATCAGCCGGTCGTGCACCTGTGGCTGGGTGGCGGCGAGGTCGCTCAGCGGCCGCGGCGTGGTGCGGCCGGACACCACATCCTCGCCCTGCCCACCGACCAGCCATTCCCCGTAGGCCGGCCCGTCACCGGTGTTCGGGTTGCGGCTGAACAGCACGCCCGTGCCGGACGCGTCGTCGAGGTTGCCGAACACCATCGCCTGCACGGTGACCGCGGTGCCGAGGTCGTCGGACACGCCGCGGTTGCGTCGATACGCCTTGGCGCGCACCGAATCCCACGACCGGAACACCGCGGTGATCGCCGCGCGCAGCTGTTCCCACGGGTCCGCCGGCACCACGCCCTCGGGCGTCTGCAGCACCGTCTCGCGATATTGCGCCCGGAAGCGCCGATGCGTGTCGGCGGCATAGCCGGCGCTGCCGGTCGCCGCGGCGAGCGCCTGTTCGACGCCGTCGTTGATGCCGAGGTTGAGAACGGTGTCCATCATGCCGGGCATGCTCACGGCCGCGCCCGAGCGCACGGATACCAGTAGCGGTCGGCGGATCGAGCCGAAGGTGCGGCCGGTGCCGTGTTCGAGCATGGCGACGCCGTCGCAGACCGCCCGCCAGATGTCGTCGGCGATCGCGCCCCGCTCGGTGAAATCACGCCACGCGTCGGTGGTGAGCACGAATGCCGGGGGCACCGGCAGCCCGAGCCCGCTCATGTGGTTGATACTCCAGGCCTTGCCACCTATCCGGTCCCGCGACAACGGGCAGTTGCCGTCCAGTCCGACGACGGTCTCGGATCGTTGGGCCAGCTCCGCACCCGCGGTCATGTCACTCCTTCGGTCCATCCATCGAGGCATCGAACCCCCTGCCGCCCCGGTCATCCTTCGAGAGTGCCGCCGACCGGCTCGGGCCAGTAGCGATGGTCCCGCTCAGCGGATGCCGGACCCGCCGGTGCGCGCGCGATACCACTGACCGGGACTCGTGGTGTGCGAACGGTCTGCGCGGCACCTGCCTGCGGCACCATGGGCCGTGGACCGCCCGACCGGCGGCCGGCGAGGTGTGTTCGACAGGGTATATCCGGACAGCGATGGTGTGCGAAGAGATGACGGCGGAGCCGGAATTTCCGACAGCGTGGACGACGATCCCGGCTCTGGTATCCGAACAGGCACGCCGGAACGGGTCGACCGGCGCGATCGTCGAGGGCCGGACCCGCCTCACCTACGCCGAACTCCACGTCGAGGCGTCGCGGGTGACCCGTGCGGCGATGGCCTGCGGCGTGGCCGCCGGGGATCGCGTCGCGATCTGGGCGCCCAACAGTGCGCGCTGGATCGTGACGGCACTGGGCCTGCTCGGCGCGGGGGCCACCCTGGTCCCGATCGGCACCCGGCTGCGCGGACCGGAAGCGGCGGACATTCTGCGCCGCACCCGATGCCGTGGGCTGTTCACGGTGCGCGGATTTCTGGGAATCGACTATCCGAGCCTGCTCACGGATCAGGGCGTCCTGCCGATCCTGGATTTCACGGTCCTGCTGTCCGACACGCGCACGACGGACAGCACCGGCGCCGCGCCCGAGATCGCCTACTCCCGCCGCACAGCGGCGGATCGACAGACAGCCGACGATGTGCTCGCATCCGCCGGAGCATCGGGGTCGCATCGGGACTCCGCCGGAACCGGTGCCCAGTCGTCCCCGACCGGGCGCCGGTCGGGCAACGCACCGACCGGCTGGCCGGAGTTCCTGGCCGGAGCCGAGCGAATCCCGTTGTCGGACGCGCGGTCCCGCACCGACGCGGTATCTGCGGAAGCAGTCTCCGACATTCTGTTCACCTCCGGCACGACCGGCACGCCCAAGGGAGTCCTGACGACCCATCGGCAAACCCTGGCCGTGCTGGATCGGTGGGCGAGCGCGGTCACCTTGCGCCACGGTGATCGCTGCCTGCTGGTCAATCCGTTCTCGCACACCTTCGGATACAAGGCGGGCATCGTCGCCTGCCTGTTGCGGGCGGCCACCATGTTTCCGGTGGCGGTGTTCGATCCACGATCCGCGGCGGATCTCATGACGGCCGAGCGAATCACCGTACTCGCCGGCCCGCCGACGGTGTTCACCGATCTGCTCGCGGTGGAGCGGTCCTACCCGGAGCTGCGACTGGCCGGCACCGGCGGCACGGCGATCCCGGCGGAGCTGATCGCCCGGATGCGCGCCGACCTCGGCGCCGATCAGGTGTTCACCGCCTACGGTCTCACCGAATCCGTCGGCGTGGTCACGATCTGCCCGCCCGGTACGGATATCGAGCGCACCGCCCACACCGTGGGTAAGGCTTTGCCGGGCAGCGAGATTCGCATCCTGGGTACCGATGGTCGCGAGGTGCCGGTCGGCACGCCGGGCCGGATCGTGGTGCGCGGCCCGAATGTGATGGACGGATATCTCGACGACGCGGACGCCACTGCCGCCGCGGTCGATCCGCGGGGGTGGCTGCATACCGGTGACGTCGGCGCTCTCGACTCCGACGGTTATCTGCGGGTCACCGATCGGCTCGAGGATATGTTCATCGTCGGCGGTTTCAACGTCTCTCCGGCCGAGGTCGAACAGACATTGCGCGGCTTTCCGGGGATCGCCGAGGTCGCGGTCGTCGGCGTACCCGACGAGCGCCTCGGAGAGGTCGGCGCCGCCTTCGTGGTGCCCTCCGGGACGGCGCCGTTCGACGCGGACGATCTGCTCGCGTGGTGTCGCACCCGGTTGGCCGGATACAAGATTCCGCGCACGGTGCGGATCCTCGACCGGTTGCCTCGCACTCCCGCGGGAAAGGTGCACAAGCGCCGATTACGTTGCGCGCAATGATGTTCGCGGCCGGGCCGGTGATCGCCGGCCCGGCCGCGAGTGGGCTACTTGCCGACTTCGTTGCGCATCTGCGCGGTGAGGATCTTCTGATATCCGGAACCGAAGATCCGCGGCAGCAGGTCGATCATCCGGGCGTCGTTGCCGATCAGCACCTTCGCCTTGTCCTTGCGAATGCCGTCGACGATCGCCTTGGCGGCCTGCTCCGGACTGGTCTTGGCGAGCCGGTCGAAGTTGGCGGCCAGCGCATCGCGGTCCCGGGTGGCGCCCGCGCGCGCCTTCCACGCGATCTCGGTCCGAATCATGCCGGGATGGACGCAGCTCACCGCGACGTTGTGCCCGGCGATCTTCATCTCCTGGCGCAACGCGTCGGTGAAGCCCCGGATCGCGAACTTCGTCGCGTTGTAGGCACCCTGGGTCGGGCACGCGGCCAGGCCGAACATACTCGACACATTGACGATCGCGCCGTCACCGGACGCGATCACGTGCGGAAGAAAGGCTTTCGTCCCGTAGGCCACGCCCCAGAAGTTGATGTTGACGATCCATTCGAAATCGTCCCAGCTGACCTCTTCGGTGCTGGCGGTCAGCGACACACCCGCGTTGTTGACCACGATGTTCAACCCACCGAAGTCGCCGGCCACCTGGTCGGCGTGGGCGTACACCGCGTCGCGGTCGGTGACGTCGAGACGGTAGGCGCGAGCGTGTGCGCCCTTCTTCTCACACAGTGCGGCGGTCTCGGCGACATTGTCGATATTGCGGCCGGACAGGGCCAGGCGCGCGCCGTGGCCGGCCAACTCCAATGCCACCGCACGGCCGATGCCGGCGCCGGCGCCGGTGATCACGGCGGTCTTACCTGCGAAATTCTTCACCGCGGAAATCCTTTGTGTCAGTGGGAGGTGAATCCGCCGTCGGCGACGAATTCCGAACCGGTGCTGTAACCGGACTCGTCGGAAATGAGGAACAGCACGAGATTCGCCAATTCCTCGGGAGTGCCGGGACGCGCCAACGGCTGATCGTGGAACATCGAATTCGACCGCGCCGAATCGGTGGTCATTTCGGTCATCACCACACCCGGATGCACCGAGTTGACGCGAATTCCCATGGGCCCGAACTCTTGTGCCGCGGTTTTGGTCATTCCGCGCACCGCCCATTTCGAGGCGGTGTAGCCGAGGATATTGGAGAAACCGATGATGCCGCCGACCGAGGAGATGTTCACGATCGACCCGCCACCGGCACGTCGCATCGATCCGACGACGGCCTTCATGCCGAGGAAGACACCGACCTGATTGACGTCGATCACCTTGCGATAGTCGGCTTCGGCGAGGGTTTCGATCGGATCCACATGCACGATGCCGGCATTGTTGACCAGGCCCGAGACGGGTCCGAACGCCAATTCCGCTTGCGCGACAACGTCGTTCCACGCGGATTCGTCGGTCACGTCGTGGGCGAGGAACAGCGCCGCATCGCCCAGCCGCGCGGCGGTCTGCTTGCCCTCCTCCGCCAGCACATCGGTGATCACGACGGAGGCGCCTTCGGAGACGAGCCGCTGCGCGAACGCCGCGCCCATTCCCCGGGCTGCGCCGGTGACGACGACCGTTTTACCGTCGATCCTGCCCATGGTCACTCCTGTCCCGTGCGTGCGGCGGGCTTGCGGCCGTTGGTCACCCGCTTCGAGGCCGATGCGGCGGCCGCGGTCTGCGGTTCGCGGGCGTCGGCGAGATGGTTGGCGGCGATGTACCCGAAGACCATGGCGGGCCCGATCGTCGCGCCCGCGCCCGCGTAGTCGTTACCCATGACCGACGCCGAATTGTTGCCCGCCGCATACAAACCCGCGATCGGCGCGTTCTGTCCGTCGAGCACGCGGGCATATTCGTCGGTGCACAGCCCGCCCTTGGTGCCCAGGTCGCCGGGCACCATTTCCACGGCGTAGAACGGCCCTCGCTCGAGCGGGGCCAGACAGGGATTCGGCTGCACGGTGGGATCGCCGTAATACCGGTCGTAGGCGGAATCGCCGCGACCGTAATCCTCGTCGCGCCCGCTGCGGGCGAAACCGTTGAAGCGCTGCACCGTGGCCGCCAACGCCGCCGCGGGAACGCCGATCTTGTTCGCCAGCTGCTCGAGGGTATCGGCCTGGGTGATGATTCCGGCGTCGAGATACTTCCGCGGAATCGGGCGCTTCGGGAAATTGCCGAGGAACAGATACCGGTCCCGGAAGGTCTGATCCATGATGAAGTACGCCGGGATGTGGTCCACCCCTGCGGCCTGCCGCTCGTACATGGTGTGCACGACATTCACATACGGCGCCGACTCGTTGACGAACCGTTCCCCGGCGTGATTGACCATGATGCCGCCGGGTTGCGCGCGTTCGGCCAGGCAGAAGAACGGCGGCCCCTCGGGGTTGCGCACCGAGGGTCCCCACCACGCGTCGTCCATGAGATCGACCGCGCCGCCCGCCTTCTGGCCCGCGACGATGCCCTCGCCGACGTTCTCGGTGGCGCCGACCGTCCAGTCGGTGGACTGCGGCCCGGAGATGTACTGCTTGCGCATCTCCAGGTTGTGTTCGAAACCGCCCGCCGCCAGCACCACGCCGCGACGCGCCTTGATCAGCACCGGAACGCCCTGGTGTTCGGCGCGCACCCCGACCACCGCGCCGGCCTCGGCGACCAGCTCGGTCAGCGGGGTGTTCAGCCACACCGGCACCCCGGCGTCGCGCAGTGACAGCCACAGCCGCGCGGCCAGGGCCTTGCCCAGGCTCAGCGGCAGCCGGCCGCGCAGCTTGTTCGCCACGGCCTGCGCCCCCACCTTCATCGCGGTGCGCTTACCCGCCCAGGTGCGGGCGATCATGTTCAGATCGTGGAAGTCGCTGACGGTGAAGGCGATTCCCTTCGGCCCCGACATGGTGGGCTGGTTGATCTTGTGCAGATCACCACCGAGCAGCCGGCCGTCGATCGGAGCCGGTTCGATGCTGCGTCCCTGAGCCAGCCCGCCCGGGAATTCGGGGTGGTAGTCGGAGTAGCCGCGGTCGTAGACGAACTGCCAGTACTTGCTGCGCGCCCCGATGTAGCGCATCATCTCCGGCCCGTGATCGAGGAAGGCACGCTGCTTTTCCTCCGGAACGCGGTCGCCCACAACGGCTTTCAGATATGTCCGAGCCAGTTCGGGACTGTCCGGCACACCCGCGGCCTGTAACACCGGATTGTTCGGGATCCAGATACCGCCACCGGAGCGCGCGGTGGATCCGCCGAAGCTGCGGCTCTTCTCGATCAGCGTCACCGACAGCCCGCGATAGGCGGCGGTCAATGCCGCGGTCATACCGGCCGCGCCCGAGCCGACGACCACCACGTCGAATTCGAATTCCTGTGTCATCCGTCCTTCTTCCCCGTCGTTGCATTCGACGCTATGGCCGCTCGGCCGCGCCGACACGACGCGGTCCCGACCAGCGGGACTTCGGGCTGACCAGTGCGGGTCCGGAAAGGACTATTTCGATTAGGCATACTCGCGACGACAGGGAGCACGCGGATGAAGTTCTCGATGATCTTCGAAGCCCAGATGACCGATCCGACCGCCGAGCACGAGGCGCAGGTGCTGCGCGACTGTGTGGAGCAAGCCGTGCTGGCCGACGAGATGGGCTTCGACACCGTCTGGGCCGTCGAGCACCACGGGCTCAAGTGGTACGCGCATATGAGCGCCCCCGAGATCTTCCTGACCTGGGTGGCGGCCAAGACACAGCGCATCCGGATCGGCCACGGCGTGGTGTGCATGCCCTTCAACTTCAACCATCCGGTGCGCGCGGCCGAGCGTGCGGCGATGCTGGACGTGCTCTCCGGCGGCCGGCTGAATCTGGGGGCCGGGCGCGGTGCGACACCGGTCGAGACCTCCATGTGCGGGGTGGACCCGGCACGCACCTATGCCGAGGTCGAGGAGTCGCTGCGGATGATCGGCACCGCGTGGCAAGAACCCGAAGGCGACTTCGAGTATCACGGCGACCTGCTCGACATCGAGCCGCACGCGCTGCTGCCGCGTCCGGTGCAGCGACCGCATCCGCCGCTGTTCATGGCATGCACCAAGAAAGACACCCTGAAGCTGGCCGCCGACTACGGAATCGGCGCTCTGGTACTGGGTTTCGCGGGTGTGGCGGAAATCGCGGAACTGCGCCGCACCTACGACGAGGCGATCGCGGCCCGCACCGGTGAGCGGTTCGTCTCGACGGTGACCAACGACCACTTCGCCGCCCTGTGCCCCACCATCGTGCTCGACGACCGGGAGCGGGCGCAGCAGATCGGCGCGCGCGGCCAGCGGTTCTTCGCGCAGTCGATCAAGCACTACTACGGCGCGGGCCCGGTGCCGGACGAGGCCGTGGATCCCACCGTGGACGAGGTGGCGCGGATCAAGGAGGCCGCCGACGAACACGTCGCCTACCTGCACGAGGCCAAGATTCCGGTGAAGGCGGGGTCGACCTCGGTGTTCAACGCCGACCACGCCTACGGCAGCCCGGAGGACGCGATCGCCTACGTCGAACGCCTGCGCGATGCCGGCGCCGACGAGATCCTGTGCCTGATCCAGATGGGCACGGTGCCTCAGGAGGCATGCCTCGAGACGATCCGGCACTGGGGCGAAAAGGTCATCCCGCACTTCCGGAATCAGTGAACCCGTCACAGCCGAACCACGCGCCGATCTCGCTCATCGAGACTGCCGCGAGCCGAGTACGCCGCATGCGGCGCAGGATCTCGGCATATTTTCGAGGAGGAGAAGTCGAATGGTCGATCTCACAGGCAAAGTCGCGTTGATCACCGGCGCGGCACGCGGGCAGGGTGCGGCGGAGG